>JAHEJM010000218.1 GCA_024638815.1 Acidimicrobiales bacterium
GGGTGCCAGTAGCGTGAACGGGTGGAGTCCGCGACCAGGAAGCTGTGGGCCAAGCAGGACCGGCATCAGGGTGACCGGCTTCGTTTGTTCACGGCGGTTGCCGGAGTGGTTGACGCCACTCGGGTGTTGTATCCGGGCTCGTTCGTCGACATCGCTCCGTCTTTCGTGTTTCCCTCGGTCACCTATGTCGACGTCGACCGGCGGGCCGAGAGATTCTTCGCCGACACCGACGGCGCCGAGGAGATCATCGCAGCCAACGTGACCGACGACCGACCTCGATCGGTCACCTTCCTCCACCAGGACTATCGAGACGACCTCGACCTTCCGGAGCAGTCGTTCGACCTGCTGATCTCGCTGTATGCAGGTTTCATCTCGGAGCATTGCACCCGGTACCTTCGCATCGGCGGCCGGCTGCTCGTCAACTCGAGCCACGGCGACGCAGCCATGGCGTCGATTGATCCCCGCTGCGAGCTGATCGCCGTCATCACGTCTCGGGACGATCGATACCGGGTCGACGCCACGGATCTCGACACGTACTTGATCCCGAAGAAGTCCCGGGCCATCACCGCCGAGTTGCTCCACGAACTGGGCCATGGCATCGCCTACACCAGGTCGCCGTTCGCCTACCTCTTCCGCCGAGTCCACTGAACCCGACGGGCAGCGGCGCCCGATGACGTGGCATGATGGGCGGCGATGACGAGCCGCTTTCGCAGACCTACAGCACCGGCCGAGGAGCACGGATAGTTGGCGTCGAAGGTATTCGAGCCGTCCAGTCGCCGGCGGAGATCCAGCGATCCGACGGCACCTGTGGCCGCTGTCGCCACAGCGATCAACAGGGCCGGTTGGGCTCTGTGGGCGAGTCATCCGACGCTGGCGTCCGACGAGAACGCCGTCATCAGCCCGTCGAGCATCGGCCATGCGGTGTTGATGATGAGAGCGGCCGCTGACGAACCGACGGCGGGGGCCATCGACGCCGCGCTTCGCTTCCCGGGGCGGTTGGCAGCACACGAGGGCTGGAATGCCATAGATCACGCCATTGCGAGAGCCGCCGAGCGGCACGAGGATCTGACCGTCACGATGGCCGACCGGATCTGGCCCCGGATCGACGTCGAACCCTCGCAGGACTTGATCGACCTGCTCGCCGGCTATCACGGGACCACCATCGAGCCTCTCGACTTCGCCGGGAACGAGGCGGAAAGCCGGGCAACGATCAACGGTTGGGTCAGCGACCGGACTCGGGGACTCATCCCGGCGATTCTGCCCAGAGGCTTCCTCAAGGCCGGCACAAGGTTTGTGCTCACCGACGCCGTCTACTTCAAGGCCCGGTGGGCGATGGTGTTTCGCCAGTCCGACACGGCCAAGCGTCAGTTCACCTTGCTCGACGGTGCTGTGGTGAACGTCGAGATGATGCGGCATCTGAAGTTGGGCAGTCGTCGGGGTACCGGCCACGGCTATGTCGGGGCCGAGATCCCGTATGCCGGTGGGGAGTTCTCGATGCTGGTCATCGTGCCCGACACAGGCCGATTCTCCGAGGTCCGGGACCGGCTGGGATCGGATCTGCTGGAAGAGATCGACGCATCGTTCACCACGGGGCCCTTCCAGCTGCTCCTTCCCCGGTGGAAGGACAGGACGAAGCAGCTCAGCCTCATGCGGTGGTTGAGCCACATCGGCGCCGCTCCCGGTCACTACCCCCGGATCACTCGTGGAGCCTGTGTCGATGCCGCCGTCCACGCCGCCGATATCACCGTCGACGAGTGGGGAACCGTGGCCGCGGCCGCCACCGGCGTTGGCTTCACGGTGTCGAAGGCACGGGAACCGGAGCTGACCATCGCCGCCGACAAACCCTTCCTCTACCTGATCCGCCACCTGGGGACCGGGCTCGTCCTCTTTCTCGGCCAGGTCACGAATCCGACCAGCCACTGATCCAGGCGCACGATGTTGATTTCGGCGCAAGACCTTCCGAGGACGGCACTGGTCCTGCACTGCGCACTCCCGCTCATCGACCAGGGCTACAAAGCGGTCAATTCCACCACGAGCTCGACTCCTTCACTCCAGGCGGTGGTGGGGCCGGCAGGGATCTCGTCTCGGTCGTCGCCATCCACATCGGAGACGGCGAGAACCTCGACTTGCGCCACATGCGGTGATGACGAAAAGGCGAAGGCCCACAGACCCCTTGCGACGATCCGCATGAACTCGATTGTGCCGTGGCAGGACAACGCCTTGGATCCGCCTTGATTCCGGGATTCGGAAATGACGGTGGCCCAGGACATCTGAACGGGCCTAGGTTGACATGATGGCTCGGCGACGTGTTACCGACGAGGACCGGATCGAGGCCCGGCGGCTTCTCCTTACATGGCTCGCCGGCGACAACGACGACATCCACGAACTGACCTTCGCCGCGTTCGAGCTCCACGTCGAGTACAACACCTTCCCCGGCGAGGAGTTCATGGGTCTCGCCGCCGACGCCCTGGATGTCGCCGGCGTCGACCGGACCGACCCCATCGCCTACGAATCGCTTCTGGTCGATCACCTCCCCGAGGTCGACTTCAAGGGCAAGCAGTACCGCAAGATACGGTTCGCGGTGATGAGCAGTGCCGGGCTTCGAGGAGGACTCGACCCCGACCTGCTCGGCGAGGTTGCCTACTGGAACGACGACTACTGGCGGTACGCCCTGTTGGCCGCTGTCGCCCTGATCCGAGCCGGCGCGGCCAAAGCCGGCTACCCGGTCGGACAGCTGTGCCACCAGCTGGCCATCCTCAACGGCCTCGATCTCGACCCACCCGCGAGCGGGGGCGATGCGGCGGGTTGATGCCCGATCACATCATCGAACGTTGCGGGGCCGATGCGGTCCATCGTCGAGCCAGGGTCGGCGCGGTGGTTAAAATCTCATCCGGTGGAGGTGTTTGCGCGGTCGTTCTCCAGATCGGCCTCGAGACGTCTCCCGAATCGGGCGAATCAGCCGATCCGACTGCGGGGTTTGTCCCGAGCACGGTGACCACCAGTGCCGGACCAAAAACGATCCTGGTGAATCCGTGCACGACACCGCAACCTCATCACGGCGGCGCAGCCCTCCAGGGTGGTGGCCTGGCGCCGACGGCCCGAGCGATGTCGAGTTCGTCGGCCGGGGCCCCTGTTGTGCCACTGTGGCTGTCGCTGGCGGCCAGGCGGGAGTGGCGCGCCACTGGGCGGATCCGGGTCAGTCAGTGAGCTACTTCGTCGGACAACTCCGAGCTATTGGCCTCGTGTCGGTTATCGGCGTCGCTCTGATTTCCACGTTCGTTGCCATGATTGGTTGGTGGCTGGTCCTTCTCGGCGAAGGCGTCATCGGGAACTCCACGGAC
>JAHEJM010000219.1 GCA_024638815.1 Acidimicrobiales bacterium
ACCGCGGCGAACAGGGCCTCCCCGTGCTCCGGAAGCGCGCCGACTGAGAACCCCGCGGCCTTCGGGCGTTGCGAGCCGGAAGGCCGCTGTTTGGGTCAGTCGTCGCTCTGGGCTTCGGCCATCTTGGCGATGTCTTCGACCACAGAGGCGTTCGCAAGCGTCGTGACATCACCGAGCTTGCGGTGCTCGGAGATGTCCTTGAGCAGTCGGCGCATGATCTTGCCGGAACGAGTCTTCGGGAGATCCGGCGTGAACACGATCGACTTCGGTTTGGCGATCGGGCCGATGTGGTCCGACACGTGCTGGCGAAGCTCGGAGATCAGATCCTCGTCGCCCTCGGCCGTCCCACGCAGGGTGACGAACGCGGCGATCGCCTGACCGGTGATCTCGTCCTTGCGACCGACCACGGCGGCCTCGGCGACGGCAGGGTGTGAGACGAGCGCCGATTCGACCTCCATCGTGGCGATGTTGTGTCCCGAGACCAGCATCACGTCGTCGACCCGGCCGAGCAGCCAGAAGTAGCCGTCCTCGTCACGCTTGGCGCCGTCGCCGGGGAAGTACCTGCCGGGGAAACGCGACCAGTAGGTGTCGATGTAGCGCTGGTCGTCGCCCCAGATGGTGCGGGCCATGTGCGGCCATGGGCGGGTCAACACCAGGAACCCACCACCAGGGATCCCGACCGAATTGCCCTCGTCGTCGACGATGTCGGCAGCGATACCCGGCATCGGCTGCGTTGCCGAGCCCGGTTTGGTGGCGGTGACTCCGGGCAGCGGGGAGATCATGATCCCGCCTGTCTCGGTCTGCCACCAGGTGTCGACGATCGGACACGACTCGTTGCCGATGTTCTTGTGGTACCACATCCAGGCTTCGGGGTTGATCGGCTCGCCGACCGTCCCCAGCAAACGAAGGCTGGACAGGTCGCGGCCAGCAGGATGCTCGTCGCCCCACTTCATGAAGGCGCGAATGGCCGTCGGTGCGGTGTAGAAGATCGTGACCCCGTAGTCGTCGATGATCTTCCACAGCCGGTCGAACTCGGGATGGTTGGGTGCTCCCTCGTACATCACGCCGGTCGTCCGGTTGGCCAGCGGTCCGTAGACGATGTAGCTGTGACCCGTCACCCACCCGATGTCGGCAGCGCACCAGTAGACGTCATCGTCGGGCTTGAGGTCGAACACGAAGCTGTGGGTGGTGGTGACCCCGGTCAGGTAGCCGGCCTGGGTGTGGACGATTCCCTTCGGCTTCCCCGTGGTCCCCGACGTGTAGAGGATGTACAACGGATCCTCGGCCGAGAGGCGCTCGGGCTCACACTCTGCGGGCTGGCCCTCCATGAGATCGTGGTACCAGATGTCGCGGCCATCGGTCATGTCGACGCCGTGATCGGTGCGACGGACCACGACGACGGACTCGACGCCCGGCGTGCGTGCCAGTGAGACATCTGCGTTCGCCTTGAGCGGCACAACGTTGCCACCGCGCCAGGAACCGTCCTGGGTGACCACCACCTTGGCGTCGGCGTCGAGGATCCGATCGGCGAGCGAGTCGGAGCTGAACCCACCGAACACGACCGAATGCACCGCGCCGATCCGGGCACAGGCCAGCATCGCCACCGAGAGCTCGGGGATCATCCCCATGTAGATGGCGACCCTGTCCCCCTTGGACACGCCGAGCGACTTGAGCGCATTCGAGAACCTGCAGACCTCCTCGTAGAGGTCCTGATAGGTGATCGTCCGGGTGTCGCCCGGTTCGCCCACCCAGTGATAGGCGACCTTGTCGGCCGACGATTCGAGATGGCGGTCGAGGCAGTTGTACGAGAGGTTGAGCTCACCGTCGGAGAACCACTTGTAGAACGGCGGGTTGGAATCGTCGAGGGTGAGCGTCGGCTCGGTGTACCAGTCGATCCGGTCGAGCGCCTGACGGTGCCAGAAACGCTGGAAATCCGCCTCGGCTTCGGAGTGGATCCCCGGCTTGGCGTTCGCTTGGGCCGTGAACTCCTCGCTGGGCGGAAAGCTCCGGTTCTCCTTCAACAGGTCTTCGAGTGTCTCGCTCATCGGTGCTCCTCGAATCGGGTCGTGACCGGAGAATATGCCGCCACCTGTCGGTGCGCCCCGTGAACGTGGTTGTATCTGGGTGGTCTACGTGCGATCGGGTTGACATGCAATGGCCGTTCATCGAGTTGCGAATTCACGGTGTGTCCGGGACCTCTGCAGTCGACCTGCTCCAGGCGCGCCCGGTCAGGGCAGACGACGACCCGACCACCGACCTCACCAAACCGGCCGACACTGGCGAGTGGACCCGGGCATTCCGCTGGGCGAGCCTCACTTCGGGCGACCCGAGATCGGCGAGCTGGATCCTGCTGCTTCCCTACATGCTGGCGAACCTGGCCGGGTGGGCGCTCCCCCGCCGAAGCTCGATGATCCGTCATCGGATCGATGTGGCCTTGGTGCGGATCACCGGAGCGATGCTGACGGCGATCTTCTCGCTGGTGATCGCCTATGGCTTCATCGTGGTCGGTGGGTTCTCCACGCTCGGAGAGCGCATGGACAGGGGCCTGGCCGTCGGCCTCGGCGCAATCGCAGCGATGGCCACCACCGGGGTCTTGTGGCTGCTCACCCGCAGCCGTGACCGTGAGATCCCAGCCGTCCTCGTCGACGCGGCGATCGGAGACGACTGGACTCTCCTCAGGCGGTCCCACCTGGGAGTGGCCGCATCAGCAACCCTGTGGACACTGGCCACTGTCGCCCAGAGTGCGTTCCCTCAGGCCGACGTCGATCTCGATGGCATCGTCGTTGCTTCCGTCATCGGGCTCATCGTGCTGGTTCTCACCGCCGGATTCGGTGTGCTCGCCCCGACCAGGCCGATGGAGTGGATCGCCGGCACCGCGGCAATCGCCATGGCGCTGGGGGTCGTCGGCCTCGCCGTCATCGTCTGGCTCGGCGACAGCCCAGGAGCAGATGTCATCGCCGGAGCGGGCGGTCCACTCGCCGATGCGGTGCGGGCGTTCACCGTTGTCGCCCTCCTCCTGGTGGCGGTCTCGCTGTCGGGGACCGATCGACTCGCAGCCGCCACGATCGCCACACTCATCGCCATCGCCGGCGCTTCCGGTGCAGCCGTTGGCGCAGCCACGATCCAGGTCACGGCGGCAGCCGCTGGTACTGAGACGCCCGCGTCGATCGGTCTCATCGCCGAGGGCTTCCTCCTCGGCCTGCTCATCCTGACCGCATTCATCCTCATCCTGCAGCTCCGCGCGGATCTCCGAACCGACGCCGCAGACAACCGGCTCTGGCGCAACATCGTCGGCATCGTCGACGA
>JAHEJM010000025.1:0-16147 GCA_024638815.1 Acidimicrobiales bacterium
GTCGCCCAACTCGGGCCCGACACAGGGCAACCACAGTTCGGCCGTGGCGTAGCCGGCCAGTAGCCCACCGGCCACGGCAACCCAGTCGAGCTGGACGACCGGGGGAAACAACAACACAATGGCGGCCAGGGCCAGGGCCACGGCGGCGATGGCGACGGGCCAGCCGCCGGCGTGTTCGCCGAACCGGGCCCACGACCACGCCACCACACTCAGCCAGTACGACGCCAGCGCCGGGATGGCGGTTTCCCGGGCGGCCATGGCCACCCCGATCCCGGGGATGATCAGGATCAGGGTGCAGGGCAGAAAGGCCGAGTCGAATCCCTCGGCCAGCAGGTAGAGCCAGTCCATTCAGGGGCCGTCCACGATTGGGGCCAAGACCCGGGCGGTTCGGGTGTCGGCTCTCACGGGCCGTTCTCGATCAGGTATGCCACCGTCGCCTCCAGCTGGCCGTAGTCACCCTCACCGATGTGGTCGTAGCGGATCATGCCCCGCTGATCGACCACATAGGTTCGAGGCCAGAACCGGCGGTCTCCTTGCCATAGCCTGAAGCTGCGTTTGTCGGGGTCGAGGGCGATCGGCCAGTTGACTCCCAGCTCGGCGGCAGCGGTGGCCACGGTGTTGATGTCGCGCTCGTAGTCGAATTCGGGGGAGTGGACCCCGATGATCTCGAGGCCTCGAGGTTGCCACTGATTGTAGATGGTCTGGAGGTGGGGCAGCGTGTTCTTGCAGTTGCGGCAGCCGAATGTCCAGAACTGCACGACGCGGACCTGGTTGCCGTAGGAGTCGAGCCCGGAGGCGCCACTGTTGATCCAGCCGTCCAGCCCGACCAGGTCCGGAGCCTCCCGCAGTAGGGGAGGGGCCATGACCAGCGGTTGGTATCGGGTCGCCGACTCGGCCCCGTCGGTTGCAGCTCCGCCGCCGGAGCCATCGACGGTGCCGGCCCCGTCATCGCGGCTGGGTCCGAGTCCGAACTGGGACGCCCCCAGTCCGAGAACGGTCAACAGGATCACGATGGCGGCGATGGTTCGACTCGGCGACCGCTCCCGGCTGCGGGAAGACGGGGATTTCTTGGTCGAGCGTCCGGCCATGTCGTCAACGACTCCTGGTTGACGGGTCGGATCCGACGTTCAGCGGTCGGGCCATGGGTACATGGGGAATACCGTCCTCGATGAACTCCGAACCGGTGACCGAGAACCCGTGTTCCCGGTAGAACTCGACCAGATGACTTTGCGCCGACAGCACGACGGAGTCGCGGGTCGCATCCCGCTTGTGGTGCAGCCACCGCACGGTGTCGGCCACGAGAGCGGCCGACAGCCCCCAACCCCGACGGTCGGCACGAGTGACCACCCGGCCGATTCGGAACCGGTCCGGCTCGCACAGCACCCGCAGGTAGGCCACGATGTCGATGTCGGTCCCGGCCGTCGCTCCGTCGGTTCCCGCCGCCATCTCACGGTCGGTCCACCATCGGTGCCAGGTACCGGATAGCAGATCGAATCCATCGACTTCCTGGTATGGGCAGTCCTGTTCGACCACGAACACCGCAGTACGCAATTCCAGGATCGAGTGCAGCTCGGGCGCCGAGAGGGCGGAGCCGGACTTCGTCATCGGGGACCGGTCCGGAGCGAGCCGTGTCGGGGGTTGCCGCATCCCCGACGAGACTAGCGCGGCCCGGGCCCGGCCCCGGGGCACCGACCGGTGTGGCCATCCGTTCGGCCATCGGTCACCGGATCGGTGGCAGTGGTTGGGTCCCCTGCGGTTCGGTATGGCTACCGTGTGGCCATGGGACCGTTGCAGGGAATCACCATCATCGAGTTGGCCGGAATCGGACCTGGGCCGTTCTGCGGAATGATGTTGTCGGACATGGGGGCCGAGGTCATTCGCATCGATCGGGCCGGCGACGCCGCCCGGTCGAAGCCGACCGGCGACACGCCACCGCCGCCCGACGTGCTGGGTCGGGGTCGACGCTCGATCGGGGTCGATCTCAAGTCACCGGCCGGGGTGGAGACGGTGTTGACCATGATCGAACAGGCCGACGGCCTCATCGAAGGCTTCCGACCGGGCGTGACCGAGCGGCTCGGTCTCGGCCCCGACAACTGCCTGGCCCGCAACCCACGACTCATCTACGGTCGAATGACCGGCTGGGGCCAGGACGGGCCCTACGCCCGAGCGGCCGGCCACGACATCAACTACATCGCCTTGGCCGGGGCGCTGGAGCCGATCGGACGGCGGGGTGAGGCCCCTGTGCCGCCTCTCAACCTGGTGGGCGATTTCGGGGGTGGTGGCATGATGCTGGCCTTCGGCATGGTATGCGGGCTGCTCGAGGTGCGGCGATCCGGCCGCGGTCAGGTGATCGATGCCGCCATGGTCGATGGCGCCGCCACCCTCGTCAACTTCATCCGGGGGCTCAAGGCCACCGGATTCTGGGGTCCGGAGCGGGGTACCAACATGCTGGACACCGGGGCCCACTTCTACGACGTCTACCAGTGCGCCGACGGCACCTACGTGTCGATCGGCTCCATCGAGCCCCAGTTCTACGCCGAACTGCTTCGCCTGTCGGGCCTCACCGAGGACGAATTGGGACCGCAGATGGCCGCCGAACGGTGGCCGGAGATGAAGGAGAAGGTGGCCGCGGTGTTCAGGACGAAGACCCGTCAGGAGTGGTGCGACATCATGGAGCACAGCGACGTGTGTTTCGCCCCCGTGCTGACCATGGAGGAAGCCACCGAGCACCCCCACAACCGGCATCGTGGAACCTTCGTGGAGGTGGCCGGCCTGACCCAGGCCGGCCCGTCGCCCCGATTCAGCCGAACCACGGCCGAGGTTCAAGGCCCTCCCGCCCACCCCGGTCAGCACACCGACGAGGTGCTGGGCCGGTTCGGGTTCGACGCCGATGCCGTGAGTGCGCTTCGGGCCGGTGGAGCTGTGGCCTGACCCGGCGCCTGTGCCCGCCCCGAAGCCGGGGGCAAACCCGGCCGGAGCATCCCGCTCAGAACAGGCCCTGCCAGAAGCGGATCAGGTCGTAACCGTCGACCCATAGGTCCTGATCCACGCCGAACCATCCGGCCACCATCCGGCCCCCATCGAACAACCGGCCGCTGAATCCGGGCACCCGGAGGAACAGAATCAGCAGGATGATGAAGGTGAAGTTGGCCACCGGCTTCATCAGCTGCCGGAACGACGAGGGCAGGGCCGGTTCGATGACCCCGTACCCGTCGAGCCCGGGAATGGGCAACATGTTGAGAATGAAGACCACGATCTGGAACACGGCGAACAGGGCTACGGCCTGGGCCAGTTCGGGCTGGGCCGTGCGATCGACCAACCCGGTGGACAGGGTGACGAAAGCCAACAGGCCGGCGGCCAGATTGGTAAGGGGCCCGGCCAGCGACACCAGGGTGGCCTGCCCCTCGCTGAGCGCCGCCCGGTTGAGGTAGACGGCACCACCGGGAAGGGGCAGCCCGCCGATCATGACGATGATCACCGGGAACACCACCGACAGAACGGGATGGGTGTAATTGCGGGGATCGAGGGTCAGATAGCCTCGTTGTTCGACCGAGTAGTCGCCGCTGCGCCAGGCCACGAAGGCGTGGGCGAACTCGTGGAAGATCAGCGACAGCGTCCAGGCTCCCATGACGAAGACGAAGGCCGCCACGCCCTTGTCGACCAGATCGGTGGTGACCAGCCAGGCCGCCACCGCCGTCAGGGTCACGACTGCCAGGAACAGCGGACTTGGTTTGACTCCGGCCCCGGTCGCGGCGCGCCTGGTCTCCATCGGTTCAGGTCAGATCTCGGGGGTCGAAGCCGTCCAGTTGTCCCACGCCCCTGAACACATGGGATCGCCCGTCGGAGCGAACCAGGATGGCGGGGCCACAGAAGCGCCCATCGGGCCCTTCCATCTCGAGATCGTAGGGCTCCTGCTTCAGCGGGTGCCGGCGGCTGGATCGGTGGATGAGTTCCCAGTCGATGTCGCCGGTCTGGTCCTTGGCCGCCACCACCAGATCACCTCCCACCGATGGGACGAGGCGACCAGAGGTTCGAAGGCTCTCGATGTAGTAGCGACGATGACGCACCATTCCCACGGTACCAGTGGTGTCATGGCGACCGTTGAGCGGCGAGCATTCGGGCGCCGGTTAGGCTGCCAGTCCATGAGGACCGTGCACGAGATCCTGGGCTGGCTCATCGTGGCGACCAACGGTGTGGTTGGGCTGTGGGCTCTTGTCGCCCACTGGAAGCCGGCGGCCCGGGCAACGGTACTGTGGGTGGCGACCGCAGCGGCCCAGTTCCTCATCTTCGTGCAGGTGATCCTGGGCGTGGTCTACCAGTCGACCAGCGGCATCGAGGCTCCGGGCATCCACCAGTTCTACGGGTTCATCACCCTGCTGACGGTGGCCTTGATCTACAGCTACCGGCAGCAGATCGAACGCTGGCGCTACCTGCTGTACGGCTTCGGTGGACTGTTCATCATGGGCTTGGCTCTGCGCACCGTGTTCCTTCCCGGCGGCTGACCCGTCGCCGTCGCGGTTAGGATTTTCGGTAGCGAAAGGCAACGACGTGTCACGAAACAAGTCTCGAACCAAGCGGCATCTGGAAAAAAGGGCCATCGAGCATCTACCAGGTCCCGCCCTCAACGCCATCGGCAAGGCGGTGCTCGTGGTCGTCGACAAGGCGGTGGAGGATCGCTGGGAGCGGGCCCTGCGGGCGGCGGCCAACGCCGAGGGTGACACGGTCGACGAACGGGTGTCGTCGGTGCTCAAATCGTTCCGGCGGGAGCTGACCACCGTGGGTGCCGCCACCGGGGCCGTGGCCGCCGCACCGGCTCTGGGTACCACGGCGGCCGCCAGCGCGCTGATCGCCGATCTGGGCTGGTTCGGCATGCGGGCCACCGACCTGATCATGACCGTCGGCGCGCTCCACGGCCACACCGAGCCAACGGCCGAGGAGCGGCGGGCCTGGGTACTGGCCGTACTGGCCTTCGGGGAGGAGGCGGCGAGCCAGTTCACCACCCTGGTCCGGGAGATCGACGCCTCGCTGGCCACCGGCGAGCAGGTCACGGCCCGGGCGGCCGGCATGGTCGGCGGTGATGCCGCCACCCTCGATGCACTTCGTCGTATCAACTCGAGCCTCGCCTCCCAGGTGCTCAAGAAGTACGGCACCCGGCGCAGCATTCTGGCCGTGGGCAAGCTGCTGCCGTTCGGCATCGGCGCCGTGGTCGGCGGCGGGGCCAACTACGCCTTTGTCCGGGTGGTGGGCCGGCAGGCCGACCGGTTCTTCCGTAGCACCCTGCTCCTGCCGTCGGCGCCACATGCCGCCGGCGATGGCGGTTCGTCCCGGCCCCGCTGGCTGCGGAGCGTCCCCGATCCCGAACCCACCCCGCCCCCGCCCGGCCCCGAGAGTGTTCGCAACCCCAGCCCCGATGCTCGCCTGACGGCGATCGACCGCCGCAACGCCATTCCGACCGAGGGTCGGGAGAAGTAGGGCCGTCGCCAGGTGGTCGGTTGGCATGGACCGGAGTGGTAGGGCGGTGAGCCTCGACGTTGCCGCACCGGACCCGGGGTGGGCGGCCGACCCCCGGATCGGCGGCATCGTGCTCGCCGCCGGGTCGGGCCGGCGGTTCGGAGGTCGAAAGCAGTTCGCCGTGGTCGGTGGGGCCCGTCTGGTCGATAGGGCGTTGGCTCTGGTCACCGCCGTGGCCGGTCCACCGGTGTTGGCTCTTCCGCCGGGAGTGCCGTGGGACGGAGCCGAGGTGGCAGCCGTCGCCGCCGGGGGAGCCGGCCGCTTGGACACCATGGCCGCCGCCGTGGCCTGCCTCGATGCCACCTTCGACCATGGCGTGGAGGTGGTGCTGGTCCACGACTGTGCCCGCCCGCTGGCCACTCCCGCCGCCTGCGGTGCCGTTGTTCGGGCCGTGCTGGACGGTGGCGACGCCGCCCTGTGTGTCTGGCCCACCCCTGACACCATCAAGGCCGTCGACGTCGACCCCACTGGGCGCTCGAGTGAGCGAGCCGGCCGGCTTCGCCACCACGGCCGGGACGGGCTGGTGGTGGCCCAGAGCCCCATGGCCTACCGTGTTGACTCGCTGCGGGAGGCACTGGTCGAGCTCGGCGGAGCCGGAGCGACGGCGGTGGAGGAGACCATCGTCATCGAATCTCGGGGCGGTGCCGTGCTCGGCGTGCCCGGTGACCCGTGGTCCCATCATGTCGTCGAGCCCCGCGACATCGAGATCGTCGAAGCCATTCTGGCCGCCGATCTGCCCGACCACCGCTGGTGGCGGGATTCCGTCTCCGCCACCCACTGAACCGGTGTCCGGACGGCCCTCAGTTGTCGACGGCGCCGACCCGTCGAAGCCCGTCGATGGCCCGATCGGCGATATGCCGTCCGATCTCCAATGATGCCGTGGCCGCCGGGGACGGAGCATTGGCCACGTGCAGCGACCGGGTGTCCTCGATGAGCAGGAAGTCGTCGACGAGGCCACCGTCGGGCCGAAGGGCCTGAGCCCGGATACCGGCCGGGGCCGGAATCAGGTCGTCGGCCTCGATGTCGGAGACGAGGCGCTGCAGGCTACGGGCGAATCGTTGCCGGGACCACGAGCGCACCATCTCGTCCAGCCCCGACCGCCAGTGTTCGGCCGCCAGCTTCCAAAACCCGGGGTAGCGCAGAGTCTCGGCCAGCTCGGCCGGGTTGACGTCGCGCCACCGGTAGCCCTCCCGGCCCAGAGCCAGCACCGCGTTGGGGCCTGCGTGCACACCGCCGCCGATCATGGTCGTCAGGTGTACGCCGAGAAAGGGAAAGGCCGGATCGGGTACCGGGTAGATCAGCGACCGCACCAGATGATGCTTCTCCGGTCGCAGCTCGAAGTACTCGCCCCGGAAGGGGACGATCTGGACCTCGGGGTCCAGACCCCCCAGCCTGGCCAGCCGGTCGCTGTACTGGCCGGCGCAGGTCACCAGAAACCGGGTGGTCAGCTCGCCGTCGGTGGTCACCACCCTCTCGCCATGGCCGTCGGATGTCAGGTCGACCACCTCGGTCCCCAGCCTGAGCTCCACACCACGATCGGAGAGGATGCGGGCCAGGGTCTCGGTGACGGCCACGTAGTCGATGATCCCGGTCGAGGGCACTCGAAGGGCGGCTACGCAGTTCACGTGCGGTTCGTACTCGGCGGCTTGGGCCGGGACCATCAGCTCCACCTTCAGGCCGTTCTCGGTACCACGTTGATGCAGGCGGTGAAGCCCCGGAAGCTCGCTGTCGTCCGTGGCCACGATCAGCTTGCCGCAGACGTCGTGGGCGATGTCGTGAGCCTGGGCGAAGGCCACCATCGAGTCCCGGCCGGTGCGGCACATGACGGCCTTGAGGCTGCCCGGCTGGTAGTAGATGCCGGAGTGGAGCACACCGGAGTTCCGGCCCGTCTGGTGCCGGGCCGGGGCCGGTTCCTTTTCCACCACGGCCACCGAGACCCCGGGTTGGGCTTCGGTCAGCCGGTAGGCGGTGGCCAGCCCGACGATGCCACCGCCCACGATCACACAGTCGTACACACCGTCCTCGGAGCCGCGTCTCATGGCGCCAGTGTGCACCGGCTTCGGGGTGATCCCGCCCCACCTCCCCGCCGAAATCGGGCGAAACCGGTCAGCAGTGACCGGTTTCGCCCGCAAACGCGCCGGTGAAAGGGTGGCGAGGGCGATGGTCGGGGGTCAGGCCCCGTTGAGACGGTGCTCCAGTGCGTCGAGCTGGTCGGCCAGCTGGGCCGGGAGCCGGTCACCGAATTTGGCGTAGTGGTCACGAATCAGGGCGACCTCGTGGCGCCACGACTCGGGATCGACCTCGGACAGCTTGGCCATGGTGGCCTCGTCGAGATCGAGACCGTCGACGTTGATGGCCCCCTGCGCCGGGACCTTGCCGATCGACGTCTGCACCACGTCACCCTGACCGGCCACCCGCTTCAGCACATAGTCCAGGATGCGGGAGTTCTCGCCGAACCCCGGCCATAGGAAACGGCCGTTCTCATCACGCCGGAACCAGTTGACCCAGAAGAGTTTGGGCAGCTTGTCGTCGTCGGTGGCCGAACCGATGTCGAGCCAGTGCTGGAAGTAGTCGGCCATGTCGTAGCCGCAGAACGGCAGCATGGCGAACGGATCGAATCGCACGTCACCCACCTTGCCGGCGGCGGCCGCCGTCTTCTCCGAGCTCATGACCGATCCGAGGAACACGCCGTGTTGCCAGTCGTCGGCCTCGGTGATGAGGGGCACATTGGTGGCCCGCCGCCCGCCGAACAGGATGGCCGAAATGGGCACACCCTTGGGATCCTCCCATTCGGGGGCGATGGACGGACACTGGCCGGCCGGAGCGGTGAACCGGGCGTTGGGGTGAGCGGCCGGGGTGGCCGACTCCGGTGTCCAGGTGTTGCCCCGCCAGTCGGTCAGCCGGGCCGGGAGCTCGTCGGTCATGTCCTCCCACCACACATCACCATCGGGGGTGGCGGCCACATTGGTGAAGATGCAGTTGCCCCACAGGGTCTCCATGGCGTTGGGGTTGGTGGCGTCCGACGTGCCCGGGGCCACGCCGAAGAATCCGGCCTCGGGGTTGATGGCGTGCAGCCGCCCGTCCTCGCCGAACTTCATCCAGGCGATGTCGTCACCGATCGTCTCCACCTTCCAGCCGGGAATGGTGGGGATGAGCATGGCCATGTTCGTCTTGCCGCAGGCCGAGGGGAAGGCGGCGGCCACGTACTTCTTCTCACCGTTGGGCGGCGTCACCCCGATGATCAGCATGTGCTCGGCCAGCCAGCCATCGCGGCGGGCCATGGTGGAGGCGATGCGAAGGGCAAAGCACTTCTTGCCCAGCAGGGCGTTGCCCCCATAGCCCGATCCGTAGCTCCAGATCTGCTTGGTCTCGGGGAAATGCACGATGTACTTGTTGTCGCCGTCGCACGGCCATGGCACGTCCGGGCGACCGTCGGCCAATGGGTAGCCGACCGAATGCACGCACTGCACCCAGTCGCCGTCACCCAACACCTTCAGTGCCTCGGCCCCCATCCGGGTCATGATCCGCATGGAGACGGCCACATAGGCCGAGTCGGTGAGCTGCACCCCGATGTGGGCGATGGGTGAGCCCAGCGGACCCATCGAGAACGGCACCACATACATGGTGCGGCCCCGCATGGCCCCGGTGAACAGCTCGGTCATGGTGACCTTCATCTCCTCGGGGTCCCGCCAGTTGTTGGTGGGGCCGACATCGACCTCGTTGGTCGAGCAGATGAAGGTGCGCTCCTCGACCCGGGCCACGTCGGCCGGATCGGACTGCGCCAGATAACTGTTGGGTCGCAGCTCGTCGTTGAGCTTGGCGAACGTGCCGGCCGCGACCAGCTCAGCCGTCAGCCGGTCGTATTCCTCGGCCGAGCCGTCACACCAGTAGATGGAGTCGGGCTGCAAGACCTCGGCCCACTCACCGACCCAGGTGAGTAGTCGGGAATTGGTGGTTGGAGCGGTGATCACTGTCATTACCTTCGAACCTCTTTGTTCGTCCTAGGTAGATGACGAGGGTGGATTGTCGGGTGATGGAGTTGGCCTCGCCGTAAACCTGGAGTCCGTCTATGCCTGTGTGTCGTCAGTGCTGTCGTCAGAACTGCGATCGGCGTTGGACCACTCCGGCGTGCCCATGTCTACTTCGGAACCGAGACGGAGGGAGATGGCCTTGGACGAACCGTCGAGATCGAACACGACCCGCTGACCCGGCCGCAGCATGCGGAAAACGCTTCCTTCGAGGGCATTGGCGGCGAGCTCGTACTCGGCCATTTCCGCCGTGTCGGTGATGATCACTCCATCCCGAGTGACCGGATCATACGACTTCACGACACCCTGCACTGGTTCCGTCCTTCGCTGCTACATGGCTGCTGCGTGGCCGACCGGGTCGGTAACGCTCACCGTTGCTCACTGTCCCGGCCCGTCTCCGATGGGCCGTCGAACCGAGCATAGTTGTCGATCCGACGATTGCAGTCAGGTCTGGAGCCGATACAAGACGGTAACGAAGCCCAAAACGGCGTACGAAATCGCCTCTGGGGACTATCTCACGGCAGAATCGGTGATATCTGCCGAGTGGATCGTTGTGCCGATGGGTCGCTGAGCCTGTTGGCGGAGGTGGAGATTCCCGGCCGCCCGGTCTCTCGCCGGGTGTGGTGGTTCTCTCAGGCCCATGGCGGGTCCAGAACTACGGGTGTGTGGTCGAGCGGGCGTTGGGCGTCGGGTGGCAGCCTTCGCCGGAATCGCGGCTGTTGTCAGAACAACGGCCGTGGTGGTGGCGGCGTGTCTCATGGTTGGCGTCGGCATCGGGTGGACACTGGTCACCGCCGAGCCGGTCGCCGCCGCCCCCGATCCCGGTGACAAGCCGGTGGTGTACTTCACCTTCGACGACGGTCCGGACCGTTACGTGACCGGCGGGGTGCTCGACACCCTGGCCCGGTACGACGCCCGAGCCACGTTCTTCGTTACCGGGGGCCGGGTCAACGCCAATCCGGCGGTGGCTCGACGGATCGTCGCCGAGGGGCATGCCATCGCCAATCACTCCTACAGCCACCCCCAGCTCACTGCCCTGTCGTCGGCCGGTGTGATGGACCAGTTCGTCTCGACATCGGCCGCCATCGCCGCCGTGACCGGGGTCGACGACACCTGCTACCGGCCTCCCTATGGGGCGGTCAACGCAAGGGTCCACGAGATCGCGGTCCAGGCCGGGCTGCCCAATGCCGGCTGGGCCACCGGTGCCGGCAGTCACTGGGGGCTGTGGGACATCGATACCAGGGACTGGCAGCAGGGCTGGGGCCGCACCTGGTACGAGCTGAGCCGGGTCTCGGGCGGTGATGTGGTGCTGATGCACAGCATCAGGCCGTTCTCGGCCGACATCTTTGATCGGTGGATGGGCGAGAACGCTCACCGGTTCCGATTCGAGCCGCTCCCCGGTTGTGGCGGCCGTTACGAGCCGCCGGTTCCCGTCGACGCCGCCAAGTGGTATCGCTACCAGGTGGCCCGGCTGTATGCCGCCTACTTCGATCGTCGCCCCGACACCGAGGGGGCCAGGTTCTGGAACCGTGAGCTGGCTTCGGGGGCGCTCAACCTGTGGCAGATCTCCGACTACTTCGCCCGGTCCACCGAGTTCCAGCAGCGCTACAGCAGCCTGAACAACCGGGACTTCGTGACCCTGGTCTACCGCAATGTCATGGATCGGGACCCCGACCCCGAGGGCCACGCCTATTGGATCGATCAGCTGAACCAGGGCCAGACCCGAGGCGAGATGATGGTCAACTTCTCCGAATCCGATGAGTTCATCGCCCGGTCGGCCGAGCTGGTCACCGGCGAGGCGTGGACCGGCGAAGTCGTCGACTCCTATCGCCGGGGTGTCGAGCTGAACGTGCTCCCCAGCCCCTACGACTGACCGCTTCCCTGCTCGTCCCCGCCCCGACCCCGATTGAGCACTTCGGTGGGGTCGCGACCCCCTCCCCGGGTCGCCAGGCCGCCAAAGCCCGCTTGAAGGGGTCGCCAGTCCACCAAAGCGCGGAGGGGAGGGATGGGTCTGGACTTGGGGGCTAGATTGGTCGGGTGGGTTCCCGAGCAGAGGCGATGGGCAGGACGGCTTCCGACGGGGTCGACCTCGCCCGGTTGGTGGCGCTGCCGGTCGACGCCCTGAACGGGGTCGGTCCCAAGAAGTCCAAGGCGCTGGCCAAGGCCGAGATCTTCAGCTGCCTCGATCTGCTGACCCATTACCCCCGGCGCTACCTCGACCGGACCAAGGAGGCCCGGATTGTCGAGCTGGTGGCCGGCGACGAGGCCAGCGTCCTGGTCACAGTCAACAACACCTCCAGCCGCCGGGTTCGGGGCGGCAAGGTGATGGTGAGCTCCACCGTGTCCGACGGATCGGGCTCGCTCAAGCTCACCTTCTTCAACCAGCGTTGGCGGGAGCGCCAGCTGACCCCGGGGCGCCAGGCCGTGGTCTTCGGCAAGGTCGACTTCTTTCGGGGGCAACGGCAGATGACCAACCCGGTCGTTGACCTCGTCGGCGACAAGACCGGCCGCATCATCCCCGTCTACCCTCAGTCCGACAAATCCGGCCTGCACTCGTGGGACATCGCCGAGTGGGTGGCCGAGATACTGCGCCGCACCGTCACCGGTCAGGCGGCTCGAGGCCTGGTGGACCCGCTGCCCGAGTACCTGCTCGACGAGCACGACTTCGTCACCCGGGACGCCGCCTTCTGCGGTATCCACCAGCCGGAATCGATGGCCGAGGTCATGATTGCCCGCAAGCGGCTGGTGTTCGATGAACTGTTCAGGCTCCAGCTGGCACTGGTGCTGCGCAAGCGGGCCATCGAACGGACCGAGACCGGGGTGGCCCACGTAACCGATGGACCGCTGCTGACCGGGTTCACCGGTCGTCTGCCGTTCGAGCTGACCAGAGCCCAGCGCCGCACCATCGACGAGATCCTGGCCGACCTGGCCAAGCCCATCCCCATGCATCGCCTGCTCCAGGGCGACGTGGGCGCGGGCAAGACCCTGGTGGCGGTGGCGGCCATGCTGGCCGCCGTCGATGGCGGGCACCAGGGCGCCCTCATGGCCCCCACCGAGGTGTTGGCCGAGCAGCATTTCGCCGGCATCCGCCGCCTTCTGGACGGGCTCACGGTGGAGGACCGAACATCATTGCTGGCCGAGCGCCCGCTGCGGGTCGAGTTGCTCAGCAACCGAGTCACGGCATCGGAACGCAAACGCATCCTCGGCCAGCTCATCACCGGTGAAGTCGACCTCGCCGTCGGCACCCATGCGCTCATCCAGGAACACGTCATGTTCTCGTCCCTCGGCGTGGTGGTGATCGACGAGCAACACCGGTTCGGGGTGGAACAGCGGGCGGCGCTGCGGGATCGCAGCTACGAAGAGGCCACCCCCGACGTGCTGGTCATGACCGCCACCCCCATTCCCCGCACTGCGGCGATGACCGTGTACGGCGATCTCGACGTGTCGGTGCTGGACGAGTTGCCCCCGGGACGCACCCCCATCACCACTCGATGGGTGGCAGTCCCCGGGAATCTCGACCAGGCCCCCGAGGCACTGGACGCGGCTGCCGACCTGGAGGCAATGTGGGCCGAGATTCGGGGCCAGATCAACGAGGGCCGGCAGGCCTACGTGGTCTGCCCTCTGATCGACGAGTCGGAGAAGCTGGAGGTGGCATCGGCCGAGACCACGTTCGAGCGACTGCGGCAGGTCGAGCTGGACGGGTTGCAGCTCGGGCTGCTCCACGGTCGGCTCACCCCGGCCGAGAAGGATCAGACCATGGACCTGTTCCGCTCCGGCCATCTCGACGTGCTGGTGGCCACCACGGTGATCGAGGTCGGTGTCGACATTGCCAACGCCACTGTCATGGTCATCCTGGATGCCGGCCGCTTCGGCATCGCCCAGCTCCATCAGCTGCGGGGCCGGGTGGGCCGCGGTGCTCATGTCTCCACCTGCTGGCTGGTGGGGGAGGCCACCACTGAGGACGCCGAGGCTCGCCTCCAGGCCCTGGTGGAATCGACCGACGGATTCGCCCTTGCCGAGATCGATCTCGACCTCCGGGGCGAGGGCACCATCCTTGGCGAGCGGCAGAAGGGGCGCAACGACCTCAAGCTGGCCTCACTGCGCCGGGATCGCAAGGTGGTGGAGCAGGCTCGGCGGGCCGCCATCGATGTGGTCGACGCCGACCCCGGACTGGAATCCCACCCTCAGCTGGCGGCCGAGCTGCAGCTTTTCCTTGACGAGGCCGACGCAGAATTTCTGCTGAAAGGATGACGGCCATGCCTGATCCGGGCGCCGGCCCGTTCGCCCGAGCCATCGCCGTGCGGCCCGACGGCGACGGCCGGTACCGGGGAGAGATCAACCCGGGCTGGGATATCGGCGGTAATGCCAATGGCGGCTACCTGCTGGCTCTGGCCGCCCGGGCCGGCTCCGAGGCCGCCGGGGGGCGACAGCCCTTGACCGTCACCGCCCACTACCTGGCGCCGGGCCGATCGGGCCCCGTGGCGTTCGATGTCACCGTCTATCGCCGGGGGAGCAGACTCTCCACGGTCGGGGTGACCATGTCGCGCGATGATCGGCCGCTGCTGCGCATGCTCGGCTCCTTCCACGACGGTCACATCGATGACGACTCCGACAGCGGCGCAGCCGTGGAGCGGGCCGAAGCCGATCCACCGGACATGCCCGGACCCCACGAGTGCATTCGAGTGGAGCCGGCTCAACCGTTCCCGCCGCCCATCATGGGTAAGGTCGACCTGCGACTTCATCCCGAGGACTCGACGCTCTCCAGCGGCCGGCCCCTCGTCCGGGGTTGGCTCCGGTTGCGGGACGGTGAACCGATCGATGCCTTCGGCCTGCTGCTGGCCGTCGACGTCTTCCCGCCCACGGCGTTCAACGCCCGACTGCCGGTGGCCTGGGCTCCCACCGTGGAACTCACCGCCCATATCCGCCGTCGACCCGGACCGGGCTGGCTCCGATGCCGGTTCACCAGCCGCCACATCGCCGGCGGCTTCATGGAGGAGGACGGCGAGGTGTGGGACCAGACCGGCCGTCTGGTGGCTCAGTCCCGCCAGTTGGCGCTCGTCCCCCGAGCCGCGGGCTGACCCCGGTAGATCATCTGGTAGGGTGCGCATTCCGAGCCGGTGGACGAAATTGCCGTCGACGGCGACAGCCGAGGGGGGTGCCCATGTCCGACAAACCGGTTGCCTTGATCGTGGGTGGCGGGAGCGGTATCGGGGCCGATAGCGCCCGGACGCTGGCCGAACGCGGCTTCGACGTGGCAGTGATGTCCTCGTCGGGCAAGGGCGAAGCCCTGGGCAACGAATTGGGTGGCCTCGGGTTGACCGGCTCCAATCTGGAGTCGAATGATCTGGCCGCCTTCGTGACCGCCGCCCTCCAACGATTCGGTCGAATCGACGGCGTAGTCAACTGCACCGGCCACGGTCCCAAAGGTCCGATCCACGACATCAGCGACGACGACTGGCACCGGGGTCTGGACATCTACTTGCTCAACGTGGTTCGCATGGCCCGCCTGGTGGTGCCGACCATGCAGGATCAGGGCAAGGGCTCGATTGTCAACATCTCCACATTCGCCGTCTTCGAGCCCGACGCCGACTTCCCGACCTCCGCCGTGTTCCGGGCCGGATTGGCCGGCTACACGAAGTTGTTCAGTGACGCCCATGCCGCCGAGGGCATCCGTATGAACAATGTGCTGCCCGGCTTCATCGACAGCCTGCCGGAGAAGCTGGACCGGACGGATCGCATTCCCATGGGACGGTATGCCCGGGTGCGGGAACTGTCGGAGGCGGTGGCCTTCCTGGTCTCCGACGCCTCCAGCTACATCACCGGCCAGAATCTGCGAGTCGATGGGGGACTGACCCGCTCGGTGTAGTCCCGGGCCGGCGCCTGCGCTTAATCGGCCGTCAGTCTTGCGTGCATGGCATCGAGCGCCGCCTCCCGCTTGGTCCGTTCCTGGGGGCCGAGGCGGAACCGGTAGGTGAAGGGGAACTCCATATCGTCGTCGGCGTAGCGGGGCAGCAGGTGGAGGTGAAGGTGGAACACGGTCTGCCACGCGGCCGCCCCCGAGGCGTTGAGCACGTTCACGCCGTCACAGTCCAGCCGTTCGGTGAACAGACGGCCGACATGGGCGGCCGAGGCCATGACGTCGGCCAGTCGCTGTTCCGGGGTGTCGAGCAGGTCGGCGGAATGAAGCTTCGGGACGACCAGGGTGTGGCCGTCGACAATGGGGTTGATGTCGAGGAAGGCCAGTGTGGTCTCGTCCTCGTGCACCACCCGGGCCGGGGCCTTGCCATGGACGATGGCACAGAACAAGCAGTTCTCACCGGTACCGGCATCGTCCGTGGTCACACCGACTCCTCGTCGCCGATGACCACGTCCCAGCGATCCATGCAGTCCCTGCAACGATAGGGGATCACCGTCCCCTCCTCGACCTCGCCGTCCTTCGGCTGCCATCCCAGTGGATAGCAGGTACCGCCGCAGTCGACACAGATGATCTGGGAGTCGGGAAGGATCATGGCAGTTACAGTAGTTCGACGGGGCGGTGCCCGCCGACTGGAGTTTCGCTGGTGCGAAACGTCCCGGGCTTCAAGGGTGGAAGTCGGATTGGGCGGGGC
>JAHEJM010000025.1:16247-41219 GCA_024638815.1 Acidimicrobiales bacterium
TCTGGGAGTCGGGAAGGATCATGGCAGTTACAGTAGTTCGACGGGGCGGTGCCCGCCGACTGGAGTTTCGCTGGTGCGAAACGTCCCGGGCTTCAAGGGTGGAAGTCGGATTGGGCGGGGCCGCTACCCTGGCTTGCCATGGCCTCGAGGAGCAGTAGGTGCGGGTGATCTCCGGGACCGCTCGGGGGCGACGGATTCAGGCCCCACCCGGAACAGGCACCCGGCCCATCACCGACCGGGCCAAGGAGTCCGTCTTCAACATGATCGAATCCCTGGGCGGGGTGCGGGGAGCGACGGTGGTCGACCTGTACGCCGGTAGCGGCTCGTTCGGCATCGAGTGCTTGAGTCGGGGAGCGTCCTCAGTGGTCTTCGTCGAGCGGAACCGGACCGCGGCCCGGATCCTGCAGCGCAACCTGGACACCCTCGATCTCGCCGAGACCGCCACCGTTCGTGTCGGCCCGGTGGAACGAGAACTCGACCGTATCGAGCCGGTCGACATCGCGTTCTGCGACCCCCCCTACGCCGACGATCCGTGGGCCGATGTGTTGACCCGTCTCGATGCCGCACTGTTGGTGGCCCACGCCGAATTCGATGTGCCCCTGACCGTCGAAGGGTTCGAAGATCGCTGGGAGGAACTGCGACGCCGGACCTACGGGCGGTCCCATATCGTGATCGCCCGGCGGCTGACGCCAACCACCGGTTGGGGTTCCATCTGAGGTCAATGACCCGATCGGGTTGCCGTGGTCAGCTAGTTTTGGAGCCATGGCCGTGGCGTTGTATCCAGGTTCATTCGACCCCATCCACAACGGCCACATGGCCATCATTGCCGGCGCGGCACCATTGTTCGACGAGATCGTGGTTGCCGTCGGCCACAATCCGGCCAAGGAGACCGGCATGTTCACCGGCCCGGAGCGGGCCAAGTTGGTGCAAGCCTGCATCGTCGGGGCCGACCTCGCCAACGTGCGGGTCGCCCTGTTCACCGGTCTGGTCACGGCGGCGGCCGCCGATGAGGGGGCCGACTGTTTGATCAAGGGCATTCGCAGTGGTTCGGACCTGGACTCCGAGATGCTGCAAGCCAACATGAATCACCAGACCAGCGACGGCCTTCCCACCCTTTTCCTGCCGGGAATCGGGGCCAGCGCATTGATCTCCGCCCGATATATTCGCGAAATCGCGTTGCGAGGCGGAGACGTACGTGCAGTAGTTCCCGAGGTGGTCCACCACCGCATTGCCAGACAATTCAGAGCAGGAAAGTTCGACGGGTGACCAGAGTGAACGACGACTACGATCTCGCCGAGGACGAGTACGACTATGAGGACGACGACGGCTATCGCCGTCGGGAACCTAACGACCTCCCCAACCCCTACGCCGTGCCCGAGGTGGAGGATCTTCTCGAGGAGGCCATCGAGATGCTGGCCGAGGCCCGTCCCCTCCCCATGTCCAACACGGTCAAGGTCAACCGGGACGAACTGTTGCACCTTCTGGAGCAAGCCCAGTCCCGGTTACCCGAGGAGTTGCGGGCGGCCAGATGGCTGCTCAAGGAGCGGGACGAGTTCGTGGCCAAGGCCCGTCAGGAGCATCAGGACCTCATCAACGAGGGGCGGGCCCAGGTCGGGCGGATGGTGGAACGCCAGCAGATCGTGAAGGCGGCCGAGCATCGAGCCCGACAGATCGTGGACGAGGCCAGGGAGGAGGCCAACACGTTGAAGCGTCAGGTGGAGGATTACTGCGACCAGCGCCTGGCCAGCTTCGAACTCGTCCTGGAACGGACGAGCACCACGGTTCGCAAGGGTCGGGAGCGACTGATGGCCACGGCCAAGGCTTCGACCGAGGAGATTCTGGCCGCCGGGAGCGGTCGAAACCAACATGGATCGGACCGGCGAGCCATAGATCTGACCGATGACGGCGACTACGATCGATATCCTGTGAGGGAGGAACTGTAACGACCCGAAAGCAGCACCGCAGTCACCACCACCAGGAATACATCAGGAACGATCGTGGCCGATACCCCGGCGGAATCCATCGAAGACACACCTGGCGAGCCGATCCCGACCAAGGACCGGCCGGCCAAGCTCCCGGTCAACGTCGCCGAACTCCGGCGCCGGCTGGGGCAGCGCCAGGCCGAACCGATTCATGTGGTGCTTTCCCACCAGGAGGTCGTATCGTCCCGTACCACGGCCCGACCGGTGGTGGGGGAGGTGACGATCGAGTCCATCGAGCGTGGAGTGTCGGTGACCGGCTCGATCCGGTTCGCCTGGGAGGGCGACTGTCGCCGATGCCTGGAGTTGACCGGTTCGACCATGGAGTTCGACATCCACGAGATCTTCCAGGTCGATGCCCCCGAAGACTCCGATCTGCTCGATTTCGACGGGGACCAGATCGATCTGTTGCCCCTGGTCAGGGAGGCGGTACTGTTCAGCCTTCCTCTGGCCCCACTGTGTGGGGAGGACTGCGCCGGGCCCGACCCCGATCGCTACCCCGCTCGGCGCATCGATGACTTTCTCGAAGCCCAGGAGGCGGAACGAGCGGCCGCCGGCGGCGATCCCCGGTGGGCGGCGCTGGACGACCTGACGTTCGATGACGACTGAGGTCCCGGCACGAGCCTGGATCCGCCCGCTTCGCTACCGGATTCGGCCCATGGTCCGGTGGTTGCGGCCGCGGGAGATCGCTCGTGGCGCCTACGGCGAGTTCTTCGGCCGCCTGTTCGGATCCTTCGCCGATAGTCGGGAGCGTCAAGCCGCATTGCGCACCCCGGTGGTCCACCATTGCCAGGGGCCCGTCACCGGCGATCGACTGACCGACCTGCAGCCCGACGAGTGGTTCGTCGGCTGCAACGACCAGTTGCCCTGGCACCGTTCGGCCGACCGGCCCAGCGAACTCTGGGTCGACTACGTGGCCGACATCGGCGATGGGTTCAGCCCGACCTTCACCATCGCCGAGCAGATGGCCCGAACGGTGACCGAACTCGACGGGTCGGACGGCTCGGTGTGGCGTCTGCCGCGGGCCGACCTCCTGGTCATGGGCGGTGACGAGGTCTATCCGGCGGCAAGCCCCGACAACTACCGGGACCGCACCATCGGGCCGTATCGTACCGCCTTTCCCTTCCAGCCCGATGCGGCCCCGGTTCCCCTGTTTGCGATCCCCGGCAACCACGACTGGTACGACGGTCTTTCGTCCTTCCTGGAGCGGTTCACGGTCTTCGCCCCCGGCGACGACGCATCGACCTCCCGGGGCTGGTCGATCCACCAGACCCGGAGCTACTTCGCGGTCCAGCTCACCGACGTGTGGTGGGTCTGGGGAATCGACATCGCCCTCAACGCCGACATCGACGAGCCTCAGATGCGTTATTTCCGCCACGTTGCCGCCACCATGCCGGCCGGTGCCCGCATCATTCTGTGCACCGGCAAACCGTCGTGGCTACTGCGAGCTCGAACCGGTGTCGGCCGTATCGGCCGCGACGGGCTGGGCGGTGCGGCCATGACCACCGACAACTGGGACAAGCTCACCTACTTTCTGCGGGAGACGCTGGGCGACGAGGCGTCCACCGCAGTACGCCTCGTACTGTCGGGGGACAAACACTTCTACGCCCTGCACCAGCCGACCGGCCGTCCCGATCTGCCCACCACTGTCGTGTCGGGTGGCGGTGGAGCCTATCTCGCCTCCACCTTGGAGGCGCCGGAGACTCTGGATCTGTCGTGGCGGTTCGGGGGAGAGGACCCGGTCGAGTACGCCTCGGTCGACGTCTGGCCGTCTCGGCGCACCTCCTTCCTTCTGGGGTTGCAGGCCCTGTACCGGGTGCCCTTGCTGAATCCGGAGCTGGGCGGGGTGCTCGGGTTGTTGGCCGTGTTGTTTGCGCTCTCGGCCCGGGCCGGTATCAGTGATGTCGGCTCGATCACCGCGTTCGCCGACAGCGCTCTCTGGCAGGATCAGCTCGATGTGTTGTGGGGGGCATTGCACAGCGTCGGAGGCTGGGCCGTGGCCGCTGCTCTGGCCGTGGCCCTGTTCGCCATGGCCAAGGCTCATCGTCGACCGGCGGTGATTGCCGGCGTGGCCGCCACCGCCCACCTCGCGCTGCACGCTGTGGCCGCCACCCTGTCCACCGCCCTGGCCGCCCGGCTGGCGGTTGAGGAGTCGCTGCGGGAACCGCCGATCGGACCACCGCCGTGGCTCGACCAGGTAGTCGGTCTCGACCGATGGCCGACCACGGTGTTCGTCGTGGGTGTAGTGCTGTTGGGATCAGTGTTCGGGGCTCTGGCCTATGCCCTGTATCTGGTCCTGGCCCAGTTGTTCCGAGTCAACCTGAACGAGCTGTTCGTGGGCATGCGCAGTCGGCACTTCAAGCAGTTCGTGCGGATGCGGGTCAGCGACGATGCCGTCGAAGGTCACGTGATCGGCTTCGAACGCGTTCCCGACCGCTCGATGCAATGGGTCGACGGGGTGCCTATGGTCGAACCGTCGGCGGCTCGGCCCCGCCTCGTCGGTGGTTTCCGGGTGGAAACCAACGGTGGGTGGAGAGCAGAAGGGAACTCGGTAACCTAGGCAGTCGCCCTGAACCGGGCGCGCACCCATCCGTGTCTTGATCCTCAGGTTGCTGCTGTGGCTGTACCCAAGAAAAAGAAGTCGAAGTCGAAGACCCGCAGCCGGCGTGCCGCGGCGTGGAAGCTGTCCCCTCCATCGCGAAGCACCTGTGACCGTTGTGGCGCCACCAAGCTGCCTCATCGGGTGTGCCAGGCCTGCGGATGGTACAAGGGTCGTCAGGCCATCGAAGTTGCCGCCGACTGACCACTAGCCGGTGACAACCTCGAGGCTCCCGGTCGCCGTCGACGCAATGGGCGGTGATGACGCGCCTCGGGTGGTGGTCGAAGGAGCGAGAATGGCGGCGGAACGCTTTGGCGTGCCGGTCGTGCTGGTCGGCGATCCCGATCGTCTGGGCGATGTGACTGGGCTGCCCGTGATCGCCGCCAGTGAGGTGGTGGCCATGGACGCCGAGCCGGCCAGCAGCGTACGTCGGCTCAAGGACTCGTCCATCGTTCGCGCCGCCGAGGCGGTGCGGGACGGTGCGGCATCGGCTGTTCTCAGTGCCGGGAACACCGGAGCGGCCATGGCCGCCTCGCTGCTACGCATGGGTCGGATCAAGGGGGTGTCCCGGCCCGCCATCGCCGTCCCTTACCCTGTCATCGGTCGGGCCCCCACCACGGTTCTCGATTGTGGGGCAAATGCCGACTGCCAGCCCGAGTGGTTGGTCCAGTTCGCCCGGATGGGCACAGCCTACGCCCGTCAGCGGTTCGACATCGAGGAACCGAAGGTGGCCATCCTCACCATCGGCGAGGAGGCGGGGAAGGGCAACACCATGGTGAAGACGGCGGTCACGCTCCTGGAGGACAATGACTGGGCGTCCGAGTGTGGGGCCCGCTACATCGGCAATGTTGAAGGTCGTTACCTCATGACCGGCGTGGCCGACGTCATCATCTGTGACGGTTTCACCGGCAACGTCGTCCTCAAGTCGTTGGAGGGCCTCTACGACATCTTTCGGGCTGCGGTCGAGACTGCGTTGTCCGAGACCGGCGTCAACCAGGAGGCCGAGGATGTGCTGGCCCCCGTTTTCCGTCATTTCGACGCCAAGGCCACCGGGGCGGCCGTACTGCTGGGCACCCGGGGCCTGACCATGATCTCCCATGGATCGTCCACGGCGAACACCATTGCCAACGCCATCAGAACGGCAGATGAGATGAGTACGGTGGGTATCGTCGATCAGGTCCGGGCCGCCGTTGGTGCCGCCGACGCCTAGCGGTTTTGCTAACCTGACACCGCATCACGCCCGAACAGGTTCCCCGACAACAAGGACAACTGTACGAAAATGCCAGCCGAAACCCATATGGAGCAGTCGCCGATGAGCCGGGCCGAGATCTTCGAGCTGATACGTGACCGGCTGGCCGACATCCTGGAAATCGAACCCGATCAGATACGTGAAGGCGATTCCTTCGCCGACGATCTGGAGGCCGACTCGTTGGCTCTCATCGAATTGGTCGAAGCGTTGGAGGAGGAGCTGGGCGAACGCACCGTCGGGTTCCGTATCGAGGACGAGGATCTGCAGGATCTCAAGAGCGTGCGAGATGCCGTCGACTATGTCGACCGGAAGGTCGGAGCCGGCTCCTGAACGACCCCGACCTCGCCCGGTTCTGTCGCCGTCTTGGTCATCGGTTCCAGGATCAAGGCCTGCTGGAGCGTGCCCTGACCCACCGGAGCTACTGTGCCGAGAACCCGTCGACGACGTCCAATGAACGTCTGGAGTTTCTCGGGGACTCTGTTTTGGGCCTGGTGGTCACCAATTGCATCTTCCGTCGCTATCCCGATTTGCCCGAGGGCCAGCTGGCCAAGCTTCGAGCCTCGGTGGTCAACACCATCACTCTGGCCTATCTGGCCATGGATCTCGAGCTGGGGGAGTTGTTGTTGTTGGGAAAAGGCGAGGGCCTGTCCGGGGGGCGGGAGAAGGAATCGATTCTGGCCGATGCCCTCGAAGCCTTGCTGGGTGCCATCTACGTCGATGGCGGCTGGCATGTGGCGGAGCGCATCATTCTGGAGCTGACCAGGGACGCCATTCTCGACGCCGCCGAGCAACCGGGACGCAAGGATTACAAGACCCAGCTCCAAGAGCTGACGGCCCGTCTGGCACTGGGGAGCCCCGTGTACGAGATAAGTGGCTCGGGTCCGGACCACGACAAGCGATTCACCGCCATCACCATTATCGACGGCGTGCCTCGAGGTCGGGGTGCGGGAACGTCCAAGAAACGGGCCGAGCAGGTGGCAGCCCGCTCGGCCTACGCTGCGGTACTGGCCCTATCGGGCAACGGAGAGGAACACCGTGACCAGTCTTGAACTACCCGAGATCGAGACCCTTCGCCGGGATCTCGAACGGGAGATCGTCGGCCGAAAGATCAAATCGGCCGAGGCGCTTGTGATGAAGCCGATCGCCGGTCTCAAGAGCAAGAAGGACTTCGACGAGAACCTTGTCGGGGCCAAAGTCGAAGGGGTCACCCGTCACGGGCTCACCATCGTGGTCACGCTCGACAACGAGCATTCGATTCTCATCACGCTCGGCGAGAACGGCCGACTGGCCAAGAAGGCAACCAGGGAAGAGGTGGCGAGTGACATCGTGGCCGTCATCACTTTCACCCAGGGAGGCGACCTGAGGATCGCCGATCGCAAGGGCACGAGCTCCATTGAGATTGTGCACGTCGACAATCTGGAGGCCACGCTGCCGGATCCCGACTCACTCGGTCTCGACCTGTTGGAGAGCCCGTTGTCCTGGGTGGACTTCGGCCGCCTGGTCATGGCCGAGGATCAGCCGCTGAAGCTCCTGCTGACCGATCCGTCGGTATTCGTCGGAATCGGCGACATCTACAGCAACGAGATCCTGTTCGATGCCGGCCTCCGTCACGATCGTGTCAGTTCCGAACTGTCGACCCAGGAGATCCGGCGCCTCTACCGGTCGGTGGTGGGGACGTTGCACGACGCCATCAAGTACCGGGGCACGTCGCTGGAGGTGCGGCCGTTCCTCGACCTGCACGGCCAACCGGGGGAGTACGCCGACCACCTGGCCGTCTACGGCCGGGCCGGTCAGTTGAGCCCCCGGTCCCGGGAGCCGATCAAGAAGACCAGCTTCAAGAACCAGGTGGTCTTCTACTGCAACACCCAGGTGTAGGGGCCCGGTCAGCTAGTCGGTTTCCACGTTGCCGGTCGGAGTGGCGCGAGCTGTCGTCAGGCCACAAGATTGCGCTTCCATCTGTTGGACCTGCGAAGCAAGGCCACACGGAATCGCAGCCTCGGGTTTGTGCATCCGGCTCCGGCTGTGATCAGCAACGCTCGTTCCATCCACGGTGGGAACCCTCGGACCTTGATCGACCTGTCGATCACTCTCGACTTCTCGTCGACCCCGATCGGTTCGAACTCGGCCACTGCGATGGCCGCAAACGCCAGACCCTGATGGATCGGCGTCCCCTCGATCCGTTCACACCGGTAGTCGGTATTGTCGGCCGTCGATGGACCCGTCGCTGTTGGTGGTGATGGGCCCGCCGTTTCGCCTTTGTCGTTGCCCTGGCATCCCCGGGTGGTGGGGGGCGACGGCTGTAAACTCGCAGAGGCCCGTTTTCCGGGGGCGAAAGGTGGAGCGTGTTTCTCAAGTCGTTGACACTCAAGGGCTTCAAGTCGTTTGCCGAATCGGCCGATCTCGTGCTCGAAACGGGGATCACCGTGGTCGTCGGACCCAACGGGAGTGGCAAGTCGAACGTCGTCGATGCCATGGCCTGGGTCCTGGGTGCCCAGGCTCCTTCGTCGGTCCGGTCCCAGAAGATGGACGACGTCATTTTCGCCGGTACCTCGTCGAAGAAGCCGCTGGGTCGGGCCGAGGTCTCGCTGACCATCGACAACAGCGATGGACAGCTTCCCATCGACTACAGCGAGGTCATGCTGACCCGCACTCTCTATCGCAGCGGCGAGTCAGACTATGCCATCAACGGCACCTCGTGCCGGCTGCTCGACATTCAGGAGTTGTTGTCGGATTCCGGTGTCGGCCGTCAGCAGCACATCATTGTGTCCCAGGGGCGCATCGATGACGTGCTCAACGCTCGCCCCGAGGATCGACGGGCCATCATCGAGGAGGCGGCCGGGGTACTCAAATACCGCAAGCGTCGGGAGCGGGCCGAACGCCGCCTGACCGCCACCGGGGAGAACCTGGCCCGACTTCAGGATTTGCTCCGGGAGGTCAAGCGCCAGATCCGACCATTGGAGCGCCAGGCCGAGGCGGCCCGCCGTCACGGCACGCTGGTTGAGGAACTGACGGGGTTGAAGATCCATCTGGCCGGCCGTCAGCTGTCGGCCCTGCGGGGCCAGCTGGAAACCGGTCGCCGCCTGCGCCGTGAACTCGACGAGCGGGAAGGTGGGCTCACCAGCCGGCTGGCCCGCCTTGATGCCGCCGTGCTCGAGGGCGAGTCCGAGCTGTCGGCCCTCGGTGCCTCCGATGTGGCCGACGTGCTGAGCCGGGCCAAGAGCATGGCCGAGCGAGTCCGGGGTCAGCGCAATGTGGTGGGGGAGCGGCGGATCCGGCTCGAGGGCGAACTCCAAGCCGCGGTCGACGATGGTGTGGTGGCCAACCTCGAGGCCGAGGCGGCCCGCATGGCGGCCGAGATCACGGTGGCCGAAGCAGAGATCGAGCACCTGCAGCCCGAGTTCGCAGCCCTGGCCGAGTCGGAGGAACGGCTCAAGACCGAACAGCTCACCTTCGACACCGAATGGGGCGACTCGCTGGCACCGGCCCCCAATCGGGCGGCCGAATTGCGCACCAGGATCACCGCCCTGGCCGAGGCCACCGAGCGCAACGACCACGAGCTGAAGCGGCTCGCCGATCGAATCCAGTCCGTCGACCAGCGCCACGACGCCGCCATCGAGGCTCGCGACCGGGCCCAGCGCACCATCGACGATCACGACAGCCGTCGACCCGACTCCGAACGGGAGCAGGCCGATGTGGCCGGCCGGGTGGTGGCAGCGATCGACCAGGTGGAGCAGCTGCAGGAACGGCGGCGCGACGCCGATCGGGCCGTCAGCCGGTGGCAGGCCAGGGCCGAGGCCCTGGAGCAGGCACTGGACGATGTCCGGTCCCGGGCCGGTGTCGATGCCCTGCGGGACACCGAGGGTGTCCTGGGCACCCTGCTCGATCTGGTCGAGATCGACGAAGGGTGGGAAGCCGCGGTCGAGGCCGCCGTCGGTGACGCCCTGGTTGCGGTCGTCGTCGACAGCCCGCAGAACGCCCGGCAGGCCCTGGTGGCCCTGGAGGACAAGGATCTGGCCGGCGGTGTGCTGGCCCTGGGTGCCGCCGCCTCGACCTCGGTCACTTCGGTCGCCGCCGGTCGGGCGTTACGGCCCCATGTGCGAGCGTCGCGACCCGATGTCGACGCCCTGCTCGATGTCCTGCTGGGTCGGGTGGCCGTGCTCGACGGCGGCTGGCGCCCGTGGCTCCACACCATTCTCGACCACCCCGATCAGGTGTTCGTCACCGCCGAGGGGGATCGGTTCAGCCGCCGCGGCTGGCGGCTGCGTCAGGGCGGGACCGGGGCCACGGGGGCCGCGCTGGAGGAGGCCCGGGCTCAGGAGACCGAGGCGGCGGAGCAGGCGGCCACGGTGGCCGATCGCCTGCAGCACGCGACGCTCGAGTTGGAACAGCGTCGGCACGACCAGCGCAAGATGGACGAGTCGCTCCGGCAGGCCACGGCCGAGTTCGATCGGGCCGTGTCGGCCCGGGATCAGGCCAGTGCCGAGATCGCCCGGCTGGAGGCTGATCGCTGGGATCTCATCGACCAGCGCCACGAGGTCGCGGCCCGGCGGCGGGACGATGCCGACCGGCTGGAGGCGTTGACCGCCGAGCTGCCGGCGGCCGAGAACGAGGAGTCGGAACACCGCAATCGGGCCGAGGCCCTCGCCCTTTCTCGCACGTCGCTGGAGGAGCGGGCTCGGGCGGTGGCAACCAAGCGGACAGAACTCGAGGTCCGTATCGTCTCCATCGAGCAGCGTCGGGATCAGCTCATCCACCGCCGCCACGAGACCGAGGCCCGGCTGGAGCGGCTGGTCAACGAGCGGGAGCAGGCCCGGGAGCGTCGGGTTCGGATCGAGGCCGCCATCGCCGCTGTGGCCGAGCTCGATCACCGTTTGATCGAGCATCAGGGGACGCTGGGCCAATGGACCGAAGTGCTGGAGGCCGAGCAGCGGGTTCAGTCCGAGGCGGCCCGCCGGGTGTCGGCCGAGTTGAGCGCTCGCCGGGGTGAGCGGGTTGCGGCCGAGAAGGAGTTGGCCGAACTGCGGGAGCGGCACAATCGCCTGGAGCTCGACGACACCGAGCATCGGGTGAAGCTCGAGGCCCTGACCGAGGCGCTGCGTCGGGAATTGGACACCGATCCGGAGATCGCCATGACCACCGAGTGTCCGGACTACGAGGGCGACGCCACCCCCGAGGCCCGGGTCCGGGAATTGGAGCGGGAACTCAAGATCATGGGCCCTATCAACCCCCTGGCCCTCGAAGAATTCGAGGAGTTGAAGGAGCGGCGTGACTTCCTCGACTCCCAGCTCAACGACGTGAAAACGGCTCGGCGGGACCTCCACAAGCTGATCCGATCCATCGACGAGGAGATCGTCACCGTCTTCAGCGCCGCCTTCGCCGACGTGGCCACCAATTTCTCCCAGCTTTTCACCACCCTGTTCCCGGGTGGTAAAGGCAGTCTGGTCCTGACCAACAGCGACGACATCCTGAACTGCGGGATCGAGATCGAGGGCAAGCCGTCGGGGAAAAACGTCAAGAAGCTCTCGTTGCTGTCGGGCGGTGAGCGGGCCCTGGTGGCTCTGGCCTTCCTGTTCGCGGTGTTCCGCAGTCGACCCTCACCGTTCTATGTGATGGACGAGGTCGAGGCCGCCCTGGACGACATGAACCTGTCCCGGTTTCTGGCCCTGGTCGAGGAGTTTCGCAAGGAGGCCCAGCTCATCATCGTCAGTCATCAGAAGCGAACGATGGAGGCGGCCGATGTGCTCTATGGTGTCAGCATGAAGCCCGGCGGATCGTCGAAGGTGGTGACCGAGAGGGTGACCGAGCGTCATGCCGGCCGAATCCCGGACCTGCCGCCTCCCATCACCGTGAACGGGTACGAGGTGGATGATTCCGATGTCGTGCTCGACCTCAGTGGGGGCGAGCCGGACGTCGACTTGACCGGACGGACCGATGACGAATCGGCCGCCGGTCATAGGTTCGACGAATCGGCCTGATCACAACGATCCATCGAGCTTCTGCCCAATTGTCCGGACAATTGATCCGGACAATGAGGTACGATCACAATGCCGGTGGCGAGCACCGACGGACCGAACCGGCAACCCACTCACGATTTGAGGAGATGCAATGAGCCTTCGACTTGGCGACCCAGCCCCCGATTTCAGCGCCGTTACCACTGACGGCGAGATCAACTTCCATGAGTGGCAGGGTGACTCCTGGGTGGTGTTCTTCAGCCATCCGGCGGACTTCACCCCGGTCTGCACCACCGAATTGGGCCGGGCCTCCGGCCTGAACGCCGACTTCTCCAATCGCAATGTCAAGCTGATCGCACTCTCGGTCGACTCGGTCGAGGACCATCATGCGTGGGCCCCCGACATCGGTGAGGTCACCGGCAATGCCCTGTCCTTCCCCATCATCGCCGACCCCGACAAGCGGGTCTCGGAACTCTTCGACATGATCCACCCCGGTGAAGGCGACACCTCGACCGTGCGCTCGGTGTTCTTCATCGACCCCGAGCACAAGGTCCGCACCATCCTGACCTATCCGAAATCGGTCGGACGCAACTTCGACGAGATCATCCGCGTGGTCGACGCCCTTCAGGCCACCGACAACCATCCCATCGCCACACCGGTCGATTGGCGTCCCGGCGATCGTGTGATCGTGCCTCCGACGATGTCCACCGACGAGGCCAGGACAAAGCTGGAAAACGTGGAGGAGCTCAAGCCCTACCTCCGCTACGCCGACGCTCCCGCCAGCTGAAGCGAGAACTCGGCAGCTGACGCCGGAGCTCGGCCGCGGCGCGCTCTGGATCAGGGAAGCCGTTGGAACCAAAGGAGGCTGAAGACGGCCGACAGGGCGAGCACGCCCAGGCCACCGCCGACGAACCAGTCGGTGATCTCGCGATCCACGGTTTCGTAGCCGATGGCCGAGCCGATGTCGGCGTAGACCGCCTCCAGCTCGTCCAGTGACGACGCGGTGAAGAAGGCGCCACCGGTGTTGTCGGCGATGGTTCGCAGGTTGTCCTCCTCAACCGGGACCGGGATGGGTTCGTTCTCCTCGAACTCGGTGCGGGGGTCGTCGTAGACGATGGTTCCCCGGGTGGTGCCGAAGGCGATGGTCGAGACCGGAATCTCGGCCTGCTGGGCCGCCACCACCGCCTCGGCATCGGGACGACCGACGGTTGTCTGGCCATCCGACAGCAGCACGATGCGGGCCGGCGGGAGTTCGTTGGTTCCGTCCGACGGCGCATTCAACAAGGCATCGATGGAGGTGAAGATGGCTTCGCCGATCGCCGTCGACTCGGCCAGCTTCAGGTTGTCGATGGCGGTGTAGGCCGCCACCCGTTCGTCGGTGGGGGGCACCAGGACCGATGCCGTGCCGGCGAAGGCCACCACCCCCACGTTCAAGGTGGGTGGCAGCTCCTCGATGAATCGTTTGGCCGCCACCTGGGCTGCCTGAAGCCGATCGGGTTCGACATCGTTGGCCTGCATCGACAGGGAGACGTCGATGGCCACCACCACCGTGGCCCTCTCCCGGGGAACCTGAACCTGGCGGGCCGGTTGGGCGAAGGCGGCCACCAGGGTGGCCAGGGCAAGGAGGAAGGCGCCGGCCGGCAGGTGACGGCGGAAGCCGGGTCGCTCCGGGGCCACCGAGTCGAAAAGCTCCGATGAGCTGAACCGCAGGGCGTAGGCCTCGCGTCGACGCTGAATCGCCACATAGACGACGGCCAGCGCCAACACCACCACCAGCAGCCAGAGCCGCAGCGGGCTGAGGAACGACAGGTCGATCATCAGCGAACCCCCCGGAGTCGGAGCTGCCGTTGGGCCACGAAGTGAACCAGGTCGTCAAGCCAATCCCGGTCGGTCGACAGCACCAGGTGCTCGACGCGGGCGTGGCGGAGATCGTCGCTCAGCTTTCGCTGGCGCTCGGTGGCGGCCCGGGCGAAGGCTTCCCGCACCGACTTCTTGTGGGTGGCCAGTTCTCGGACCCGGCCGGTGGCCGGATCCCGGATGGTGATCAGACCGACATTGGGCAGCTCGAACTCCCGCTGATCGATGACTTGCACGGCCAACACGTCATGCCGCCGGGCCAGGATGCCGAGAGCGGTTTCCCAGCCTGGTTCGACCTGGAAGTCCGAAATGACGGTCACCAATCCTCGTCGTCGGGCCACCGATGCCAGTCGGCCGGCGGCATCGGCCAGGTCGGTCACGCCGGTGTTGTCCTGGCGCGGGGTCTCGGCGATGTCGTGCAGGATGCGGAGCAGATGCTTCCTCGACCCACGGGCCGGGATGACCACCGGTTCGCCCCGCCCGGCCAGCACGGCCCCCAGCTTGTTGCCGTCGCGGCTGGTGAGAAAGCCGACGGCAGCCGCTGCGGCCAGGCCGAGATCACGCTTCTCCCGCTGCGCGGTGCCGAAATCCATGCGGGCCGACCGGTCGATGATGAGCCAGGTCTGCAACTCTCGTTCGGCGATGGTCTGACGAATGTAGACCTCGGACAGCCGGGCGGTGACATTCCAGTCGATGCGACGTACGTCATCGCCCGGTTGGTACTCCCTGGTCTCGCCCAGCTCCGTGCCGTGACCCGGTACCAGACCCCGATGATCGCCGTGGAGCAGCCCGTCGAGCCGGCGGGTCACCTCGAGCTCCAGACGTCGCAGCAGCTCCCGGGTGGACGGTTCGACCACGGTCAGCGGCGATGAGGACGGGCCTCCGACGGGTGGTGGGCCGGAGGGTGATGGGGGTGGGGTGGGGCGGGATCGAGCCATGGCTGAGGGTGCGGACGTCGGGGATGGTTGCGACTATCGGTCGCCGAGATGTTGATCGGCGGGGGTGACGGCGGCGGCCGGGACCACGGTCAGGATGCGGTTCAGGACGTCGTCGGCCGAAAGGCCCTTGGCCAGCGCTTCGTATGACAGCATCAGCCGATGCCGCAACACATCACGGGACACGTCGAAGACGTCCTGCGGGGTGACATAGTCGCGGCGGCGCATCAGGGCCAGGGACCGACCGGCAGCCACCAGACCCAGCGTGGCCCGAGGGCTGACACCGAACTCGATCATGGGTTCCAACTCGGGCAGGCCCCGAAGTCCGGGCTCACGAGTGGCCATCACCAGATCGACGGCGTACTGGGCCACGGCGTTGTCGACGTACACCCGATCGGCCAACGTCTGCATATCCTCCAACTCGCCCAGGGTCATGACCTGGGACGCCTCGGGAATCGAAACGCCGACCCGGCGAACGATCTCCAGTTCCTCGTTGGGCGACGGGTAGTCGACCAACACCTTCATCAGGAATCGGTCCCGCTGGGCCTCGGGCAAGGTGTAGACACCCTCGGACTCGATCGGGTTCTGGGTGGCCAGGACCAGAAACGGAGACGGCAGCGGTCGGGTGGTCCCGCCGATCGAGACCTGGCGTTCGGCCATGACCTCGAGCAGGGCCGACTGGACCTTGGCCGGGGCCCGATTGATCTCGTCGGTCAACAAAAGGTTGGCGAATACGGGCCCCCACTCGATGTCGAACTTCTCCTCGCTGGAACGCCAGATCCGGGTCCCGATCAGATCCGAGGGCAACAGGTCGGGAGTGAACTGGAGCCGCACGAAACTGCCGCCGATGGCCTGGGCCATGGTGGACACGGCCAAGGTCTTGGCCAGTCCGGGCAATCCCTCCAGCAGGATGTGCCCCCTGGCCAGCAGACCGACCAACAGTCGCTCGATCATTTGATCCTGGCCGACGATGACTTTCTTGATTTCGAACAGCACCCGTTCCAGATGCTGACCGGCGACGTCCGGGCTCAGGCCGCCACCGGACGGTGCGGTATGGGCCGAGGGTGTCTCGAGGTAGTTGGACCCGGCCGGCCCCGGAGGGCCGCCGAGCTGCATCGATTCGGAGAACGGCGCCGCCGCCGGCGTGGGCGCAGGCTGCGTTGGTGGGGAATCGTCCATTGCGTCCATGGTGAAGCCAATTCTGCAGGCGGATGTCGAAAGCGGGAATAAACGGCGGAGGGTCGAGGGGCGGGCGGTCGGTTCCATCGGGACCACGCCCGGTGGCCGGGTTCGGGCCTGTGTTGAGTGTACGGCACCGGCTACGGTCAACCCGAGCGGTGGCCAGTACCGTAGGGATCGTGCGATTGTTGGTGGTGGATGACGAACCGGAGCTTGCCTCGGCTGTGGCCGGGGCCCTGCGCCGAGAAGGCTATGCCGTCGATGTGGCCAACACCGGTCAGGACGCGCTGGATCGGATGATCATCAATCCCTACGATCTGGTTCTGCTCGATCTCACTCTGCCCGACATCGACGGTCTGGAGGTGTGCCGTACCGTCCGCACCGACCCCATGTTCGATCCCGCCACCCGGATTCTCATGGTCACGGCCCGGGACAGCGTGGACGAACGGGTGGCCGGACTGGACTACGGGGCCGACGACTATTTGGTCAAACCGTTTGCTTTACCGGAGCTTTCGGCTCGGGTTCGTACGTTGTTGAGAAGGGAAACGACTGGCGGTGACGCCGTGTTGCTCGCCGGAGAGCTCGCCCTGGACACGGCCCGCCAGCTCGTTTCCTGGAACGACGAATCCATCGATCTCACGACCAAGGAATTCTCACTCTTGCGCTACTTCATGTCTCACCAAGGAGAGGTTCTCTCCCAGGAGCGGCTGTTGGAGCACGTGTGGGATGAGATGCTCGATCCCTTCACCAATACGGCCCGGGTCACGGTCGGCACGCTGCGACGCAAGCTGAAGGCGGCCACCGATCGGGACTTCATCGAAACGGTGATCGGGAGCGGCTATCGGTTCGTGGCCCCGGGGTAAGGCGGACGCGATGCCGTCGCTGGCCCCGTTGAGCCCGCCCCACTGGACCCAGTCCGTCAAGTTCCGACTGGCCCTGACATATGCCATCACCGTCTATGCGGTGGGCAGCCTTCTGGTCGGTGGCATGTACGCCTGGCAGTCCGAGCAGCTCGATGAATCGGTCATCGTCGGTCGGCGGGTGGTGCTGGAGAATACCGAAACCGGTGCCAGGCTCGACATAACCCGGCTCATGGCCGACGACCTCAGCCGGGAAGCGTTGCTGGCCATGGAACGCAACGCCTACCTTCGGGCCCTTGACAATCTGCGCAAGGCGACCATCATCGGACTGATGGTGTTGGTGCTGGTGGCATTCGCCATCGGCTGGGTGCTGGCCCATATCACGCTGCGCCCGGTCAATCGCATGGCGGCAGTGGCCCGCGACATCAGTGGATCCGATCTGTCCCGACGCATCAGCCTCCACGGCCCCAACGACGAGTTCAAGGGCCTGGCCGACACCTTCGACTCCATGCTCGACCGCCTCCAGGCCGCTTTCGAGGATCAGCGCCGCTTCGTTCAAGACGCGTCCCATGAGCTTCGAAACCCCTTGGCCGTAGCCCGCACCAATCTGGAGTTGGCGTTGTCCGATCCCGACGCCGGCGCGGCGGAACTACGAGCCTCGGCCGAAGTGGCCCACCGCTCGACCGAGCGTATGGCCGTGCTGGTCGACGACCTGCTGAATCAGGCCCGGACCGGCGTCCCGGAGGTGCAGCTTCGTCGCGTCGATCTGGCCGCGGTGGCCGGCACGGTGGCCGAGGAGTATCGAAGCATGGCCCGGGCCGCGTCGGTATCGATCGTGCTCGACTCGCCCGAGCCCGTGGTCATACTCGGCGATCCAACGGCCATGACGCGGGCCGTGGCCAACCTCGTCTCCAACGCGATCCGCTACGCCCCGTCCGGCACGGTTGTGTCGCTGTCGGTTGGCCGAGAAGGACATGAGGCCGTCGTCTCGGTCGTCGACCAGGGGCCAGGTCTGTTACCCGAGGAGCAGTCAAAGGTCTTCACCCGGTTTTGGCGGGCCGACCAATCCAGTCCCGGAGTCGGTCTCGGCCTGAGCATCGTGCAGCAGATCGCCCGTCGTCACGGCGGCGTGGCCGAGGTGACCTCTGCCCCGGGTTGCGGAGCGACGTTCAGCCTGCGACTTCCGCTGGTTACAGACGATGCAGGTGTGGGTATGACACCACCGGGCCCCGATCCGCAACAGAACACCGGCGCCGCCGGGACCGGGGCAAGCACACCGCTATGAAGACCGAACCACACACCGACACACACACCCACACAGGAGATCGCGCTGACCTACACGCTGGCGATGAGGGGGCACCTGTCGATACTGTTGATATGCAGAAAAGGATTCGTTCGTGACTGAGCCTTCCTCGTCCAACGCCGACGCCCATCCCACCACGCCTCTTCCCGCCGGACTCCCGACCGAGTCCGATGGCGGTTCTCTGAGCTCGTTTGCTCCGCCCACCGGGCCCCGGCCGTCTTCACCGGCCATGGGACCGGCATACCTGCCTCCGGTCCCACCCCCGCCCGGGCCGGGTTCGGACCCATGGCCGTCGTTTCGATCCGAGTCCCGACCGCCGAGCCAACCGGCGGGATCATCGGGCACACGACCGATGACCTCAACTTGGCCGATCACCGGGCCGGCATCGGGTCCCTCGTCGGCCGGCAACACACGTCGGTTCACACCCAGCGGCCCGCCCGGTCCGCCGGTGGGTCCCGGCACCCCGGCCGCCACGCCCGGAGCCGGCCGAGCCGGTCGTTGGGGTTGGCGGGCCCTGGTGGCATTCGTAGCCGGTGGCCTGGTGGCGGCCTCCGGGTTCGCTGCGTCCCAGCTGACCATAGACGACAACGACGCCGCCGCCCCCAGCTCCTCAACCGTGATGTTGGAGACTCCGGCTGCCGAGCCCGAAAACAGCGGGTCTCAGGACGCCCTGCCTCCGGTCGATGTGGACGAACCGGCGGCCTACGTGGCCCAGATTCTGGGCCCGTCCGTGGTCCAGGTCGAGACCGAGTTCGGGCTCGGCTCCGGTGTGGTCTACGAGGACGGTCTGATCATCACCAACAACCACGTCATCGAGGGTTCGAACAACCAACGGGTTCGGCTGGCCGACGGCCGGACGTTGGAGGCCGAGGTCATCGGTGCCGATCCCAACGCCGACATCGCCGTACTGTCGGTGGGTGATGGCTCCGGCCTCCCGATCGCCGAGTTGGCGGCAGGGGAGGAGATCCAGGTCGGTCAGATCGCAGTGGCCATCGGGTCCCCATTTCAGCTTCAGCAGTCGGTGACCGCCGGAATCGTGTCGGCCGTCAACCGCCCCGTTCCCAATCGGGAGCGCACTGCGGTGGTGGCCATGATTCAGACCGACGCCCCCATCAACCCCGGCAACTCGGGCGGTGCCCTGGCTGACAAGGAAGGCCGGGTCATCGGTATCAACACCGCCATTCAGACCGACGGCTTGAGTGGAACCAACGCTGGTGTCGGGTTCGCCGTACCCATCGACACCGCCGTGCGCATCTCCAACCTCCTGGTCGCCGGGGAGCCCATCGAGTCAGGTTTTCTCGGGGTGACCGGGGATGACCCGTCCGATGGCAGCGCCGGGGTGGAGATCGCATCGGTCGAGCCCGGCTCGGCCGCCGAAGTGGCCGGGCTGGAAGTCGGTGACCGGGTGCTCAGCATCGACGGTGCGCCGGTCACCGCAATCGAGGAACTGGCCGGACTGGTGCTGGCCCGTCAGGCCGGCGATGAGATCACGCTCAAGGTGGTGCGGAACGGCCAAGACCTCGAGGTCGACGCCGTGCTCGGTGTGCGGGAAACCGGCAACTAGCACTAGCGGGAGGCTCCGCCTCCCAGCCTCCGGCCGGTGGAGCCGACTTCGTCGGCACTCATACCGATCCGCCCAATCACGCACCTTCGGTGTGATTCGGCGGGATCTCTCGGGGTCGCCAACTCTTGTCACAAAATCACGAGTCGCCGGCCCCATACTCACTAGAACCCGGCGCCCGTTCCGGTGAACGGCCGGCGGCCGCAGCCCGCAAGCCGGGGGGTTGATCGGTAGGATCGAACACGATGGATTCCACCCTGTTACTGCTTGTCATCGTCGCCGTCGTGGTCATGGTCGGCCTGGTCGGTGTGTGGTACGCCACCAGCCGCCGCCGGCTGCCTCAGGCTCCGAGCGAACCCGAGGTCGAGCCGGTCGACACCGGAGGCGGTGTCGACGTCCTGGAGCGTCCGGTCGAGGTCGCCCCGCCCGAGGTCGTACCCGAGGTCCCGGCACCGGAGCCGGCACCCCGGCCGACGTTTTTCGAACGCCTGGGCAAGGCCCGTAACGCCTTCACCGGCTACCTCTCAGGCCTCGTCGGCCTGTCCAAGGTTGGCGAGGACGAGTGGGAGGAGCTGGAGGAAGCCCTGATTCGGGCCGATGTCGGGGTCAAGACCTCCATGTCGCTCATCGAGGACGTGCGGACCATTGCCAACGAGACCGGGGCCGAGGATGGTGTCGCCGTCTTGGCTTTGCTGAAACAGCGTATGCACGAGGAGCTGAAGGGGAAGGATCGTACCTTGCGTCTGGACGACGACGCCACCAATGTGTGGTTGTTCGTCGGCGTCAACGGCGTGGGCAAGACGACCACCATCGGCAAGATCGGTCGCCGCCTGGTCGACGAGGGTCACAGGCCGCTCATGGCGGCCGGCGACACGTTCCGGGCGGCGGCGGCCGAGCAGTTGACGATGTGGGCCGAGCGCGCCGGTACCGAGATCGTCCGGGGCAATGAGGGCGGTGATCCGTCCTCGGTCATCTTCGACGGTGTGCAGGCGGCGGCGGCGCGGGGTCGCGACGTCGTGCTGGCCGATACCGCCGGTCGGCTCCACAACAAGGCCAACCTGATGGAGGAGTTGGCCAAGGTTCGTCGGGTGGCGGCCAAGGAGCCGGGTACGGTCACCGAGGTGTTGTTGGTGCTCGATGCCACCACCGGTCAGAACGGCCTGAGCCAGGCCAAGGTCTTCACCGAGGCGGTGGAGGTCACCGGAGTGGTCTTGACCAAGCTGGACGGATCGGCCAAGGGCGGTGTGGTCTTCGCCATCGAATCCGAGCTCGGGCTTCCGGTGAAGCTGGTCGGATTGGGTGAAGGGGTCGGCGATCTGGTCGACTTCGACCCCGACGCCTTCGTCGACGCCCTCTTCGAGTAACGTCCGGTCTCGACCGCAGTGAGCGCCGATTCGATCGACCAGGTTCGGTTTCCCCTGGGTGAGTTCCTGGGCCTGACCATCAACCAGGGCGAACCGTCATCGGGTCGGGCCGATGTGGGATTGAACGTGGGGGACAACCATCTGAACCCCCACGGAATGGCCCATGGCGCGGTGGCCTTTGCCATGATGGACACCGCCATGGGTGCCGCCGTCATGACCATCGTGCCCGAGGGTCATCTGTGCGCCACCATCGAGGTTCACACCCGGTTCCATCGCCCAGTCCGACCGGGGCCACTGGTGGCCGAGGCGACGGTGCTGACCCCGGGCCGTCGCGTGGTCCAACTCGAAGCCCGCACCATCGACGCCGAGGGGCGACTGGTGGCCAGCGCCACCTCCAGCTTTGCCGTGTTCCAGCCCAGGGTCGACGCCGGCGACGAGGACTGACCGACGGTTTCCGGCGCCGGGGTCAGTCGCCGGATTCTGGTTCGGGGGAGGGAGGCGGCCGGAAGAAGCCGGCCAGTATGGCCACGGCGGTGGACAGGCCACCACCGGCGGCCAGCAGCAGTCCGAGCCAGCCGTCGAGATCGTCGTCGATGCCGAGGGTGGCGTCAATTGACCACCGGCCCGGGCCGAGCATGGCCAGCCCCACCGCCATGACGGCGATGATGAATACGTACTCCCAACCCTCGTTGAGGATGTAGAAGCCGTTGTGCCGGTGCACCGTCCACCCGGCCACGGTCATGACTCCGACGATGCCGGCGGCCGCCGGGGTGTGGAGCAGCCCGAGGGCCAACAAAAGCCCGGCCCCGACCTCGGTGGAGGCCGCCATCAGGGCATGGAGCCGCCCCGGCCTCATGCCGATGGAATCGAACCACTTGGCCGTTCCGGGGATTCGGCCGCCGGTGAAGAACTTGCCGTAGCCATGGGCCGCCAGCATCAGCCCCAGCGAGACCCGCATGACCAACAGGGCCAGGTGCTGGGCTTCGTTGTAGTCCATGTGCTCTGCCTCGTCTCTCGGGCCGGTTCCGCCTCCGTCGCCCGGTGCGTATGGTGAACCGATGGTAGACGACGACCATTCCCCTCCGCTCCGGTCGGAGGGCGAGACCGATCTCGGCATCATGCTGGCAACGCTGACGGTAAGCCGCCGTCACGGTGTACGTCATGTGGTCAATCTGACGGCCCAGAAGTGGTCGGATTGTCTGGATATCGGCGATGCCCCGTCGGGCGTGGACGCCGTGATAACCGAACCCGGTGAGGGGACGGTCACGATTGTCTGCACCGGGGACGAACTGGAGGCTCGGGGCTGGCGATCCGGGTTCAGCGCCGTCTGGCTCACCCTGGACGTCCACAGCTCTCTGGTGGCCGTGGGGCTGACCGCCGCGGTTTCAACCGCCTTGGCCCGGGCCGGCATCCCGGCCAACATGATCGCCGGGTTCCACCACGACCACATCCTGGTCCCCGTGGATCGGGCCGATGAGGCGGTGCGGTGCCTGCAACACCTGGCCCAGGAGTCCCCGGCCCGGGCATCCCGTCCGGGACGGGGCGGCTGAGAATCAGGGTGGTCGGAAGATCAGCGTGGTCGGAAGATCAGTGTTGCCGGAAGATAGGATTGGGCCCGAAGATAGGATTATGAGGCCATGTTTGAAGCACTGACCGACACATTCGAGGGCATCTTCAGCCGCCTGTCCAAAAAGGGCGTGCTCACCGAGTCGGATGTCGACGAGGTACTGCGGGAGATCCGGGTCGCCCTGCTCGAGGCCGACGTCAACCTGACCGTCGTCAAGAACCTACGAAACCGGATCAAGGAGCGGGCCGTCGGCGAGGAGGTCCACAAGGCCCTCAATCCGGCCCAGCAGGTGGTGAAGATCGTCAACGAGGAGCTGACGGCCAGCCTCGGTGGCGAGACCATCGACATCAGCTTCGCCTCAAAGCCCCCGACCGTGGTCATGATGGCCGGTCTCCAGGGTTCGGGCAAGACCACCAGCTCGGCCAAACTGGCCCGCTGGTTCAAGAGTCAAGGCCGCAACCCGTTGCTGGTCGGGGCCGACCTGCAACGTCCGGCCGCCGTCGAGCAGCTCCGCACCCTGGGCCGTCAGATCGACATTCCCGTCTACAGCGACCCCTCCGACCCGATCACGGTGGCCACCAATTCGCTGGCCGAGGCCCGTTCCAGTGGTCGGGACGTGGTCATCATCGACACCGCCGGTCGCCTGGCCATCGACGAGGCCCTGATGGAGGAGGTCCGCCGCATCTCCGAGGCCACGTCACCCCACTACACCTTCCTGGTGGTCGACGCCATGACCGGCCAGGATGCGGTGACGGTGGCCGAGGCGTTCGATGAGAAGCTGGCCCTCGACGGCGTCATCCTGACCAAGCTCGACGGCGATGCCCGCGGTGGTGCCGCCCTGTCGGTCAAGGAGGTGGTGGGAAAACCGATCGCCTTTGCCGCCACCGGCGAGAAGATCGAGGACTTCGATCTCTTCCACCCCGACCGTATGGCCAGCCGCATCCTGGGCATGGGCGACGTCATGACGCTCATCGAAAAGGCGGAGCAGACCTTCGAACAGGAGGAAGCCGAAGAGGCGGCGACCCGTCTGCTGGAAGGCCAGTTCACCCTCGACGACTTCCTGGAGCAAATGCAGCAGCTCAAGAAGATGGGCCCGCTGACCAACCTGATGGGCATGCTGCCCGGGCTGCCCAAGGAGATGCGAGACGTCGACATCGACGACCGGGAGGTCAATCGGATCGAGGCCATCATCAAGTCGATGACCCCGGAGGAGCGAGCCAAGCCCGACGTCATCGATGCCTCCCGTCGGGCCCGTATCGCCAACGGCTCGGGCACCAACCCGACCCAGGTCTCGGGTTTGGTCACCCAGTTCAACGAGATGCAGAAGATGATGAAGCGTTTCGGGGGTATGGGGACCAAGAAGTCACGGCGCAGCGCCCGCAAGAACAAGGGTCGCAAGGCCAAGAAGGGTGGGGGCCGGGTCACCCCGAAAGGTGGCGGTCGGGTCACGCCCAAGGGCGGCCGGGTCACACCGAAGGGCACCAAGTCGAACAAGGCGCCACTGACGCTCCCCGGCCTCGACCGGCTCGACGAGTCGGAGCTGGAGAAGATGGCCAGGAACCTCGAGGGCTTCGACCTGTAGATGTGACGACCGGGACGGTTGTCCTTGGCGAGGGTGTGGTTGGCGAGGGTGTCCAGGCCAAGGTTCATGCCGTCCCGGGGCCCGGCCCCGGCCCGGGTCTATTCGGTTTTCAAGGTTCAGGTGTGGAGCGGCGGTATTGCCGGGCGTTGCCCGGCAAACCCGAGTTTGCCTTCGGCAAACATCGCCGGGTCAGGCCAGGGCCTGTACGTGGTCGCGCTTCCATTTGTTGTCGGGGTCGCAGAGGATCTGTCCGTTCGCAAGGCTTGTCTGTCCGCCCTTCGAGTGGGGTTGGATGTGGTCGACCTGTAACCAGTGGTAGGGCGAATCGCAGCCCCGGGTTCGGCATCTGGCTCTGGCTGTGATCAGTAACGCCCGTTTCATCCAGTCCGGGAATCCCCGGGCTTTGACCGACATGTCGATCACCCGGGATCGTTCGTCGAGCACGATCCGTTCGAACTCGCCCACCGCGGTGGCCACAAACGCCAGATCGGGATGGATCGGTGTCCCATCAATCCGTTCACACCGGTAGTCGGGATCATCCCGATCCACGGGCACCTTCGGGGTGTCGGGATCGAGGTACCGTTCGAGGAAGTTCTCCAGGATGTGCTGGCCGATCACGAGGTTGACCAGTGGGGTGGTGGTGGCCGACCCCGGTGCTTCGGCCCCGCCCACAATCAGGCTGACCAGGGCTTGGCCCCGCCGCCGGTTCAGTGTCTCTGCGGTTCGGTCGCCTTCGGATTGTTGGCGGAACAGGCGCTGCATCTCATCACCGAGCGCGGTGCCGACCGCAGCGGCTGAGAGCGGATCCAGGTGGAACCTGCCGTCGATGGACCCGTCGGTGTTGGTGTCCCAGGTGCACGAGGTTTTCTTGACCTGTTCTTGCACCTCGTCGCTGGTGGTGTGGTTGATCAACCACACGGTGACCCGGTTGGTGAACTCCACAAAGTCATGATCCCGGGCCGCACCCACCAGCTCATGCTGTGAGG
>JAHEJM010000120.1 GCA_024638815.1 Acidimicrobiales bacterium
CATTACTGGTTCCGAATCCGCTACACGCCACCCCACAATCGCTGGGTTCGGGATTGGATCACCTATTCGGTTCAATTCTCCGGCGATTACATCCGATTGGTGGACTAGCCATGGCATGCACCTTCACCACCCTGCCGGGGGCCCCACGGTCCGGCCGGTCGGGGTCAACCCGCTGGTGGCGGTTGTCCGGCCAACGAGGGGCGACCCTGGCCGAATATGCCCTGGTGGTGGCGCTGCTGGTGGTGGCCACGATCTCCGCCACCGAGTATCTGACGGACGAATCGGCCCAGGTGCTGGCCGACAACGGGTCACGGATCGGCGAGCCGCGAGAGTTTGGCATTCAGATCGTAACCACCACCAAACCGGCACCGCCGGAGTGGGCCATCACCACGGTCCCCCAGGATGGGGAGACCCTGTATGACACCGAGATTCGCCACGACGGCGACTGTCTGTACTTCGGGTCCCGCCTGCTCGAGGAGGGGTCGTGCGACGGCTCGCTGGCCACCGTGTACTCACTGGAGAACTGGGAGGACGACGTCTACCGCATAACCACCGCTCAGACCCTCGAATGTTGGGAGGCGGCCGGACGGACCCGAGCCCCGGTCCTGGCGAGCGCCTGCGCCGGTGAAGCCGATGAGCTGTGGCTGGTCACCAAACTCGACGACTACCGCTTCACCATCGAGAGTACGTTCAGCGGGTATTGCGCCGATATCGCCACCGGCACCCTGGAGGAGGCGGTGTGCAGCCCGCTGTCGGAGACCCAGATCTTCACCCTCCCCGGTGGCGAAGAGAGCGGCTGACGGTGCGACGCCGCGATCGAGGAGCGACCATGGTGGAGGCGGCCATGGTCACACCGATCTTCGTGCTGTTCCTGTTCGGCATCTTCGAGTTCGGTCTGCTGCTTCGCAGCCATCTCACCGTCACCGCCGCCTCCGGTCAGGCTGCGCGTTCGGCCAGCGTGGCCGCCAGTTCACCGACCGCCGACTACCTGATCCTCCAGACTGTGGCCCACGCCATGGAGCCCCAGGGCTTGGAGAACGTTCAACGGGTCGTGGTGTTCAAGGCCGGCGGACCCGGTGATGCGGTGCCGCCGCCGTGCCTGGACAACTCGGTGGCCGATCTGTGTAATCGCTACACAATGGCCGATGCCGCCCTGCCCTACGTGGACGGGAGCGGGTCCAAGACCCCCAACTGGGGCTGCGAGACCGGATCCCGGGATGAGGCCTGGTGCCCTCTCGACCGAAAGACCGACATCGACGGCGCAGGCCCCGACTATGTCGGTGTGTATGTGGAGACTCGGCACCAGTATCTCACCGGGTTCATCGGGACCGAGGAGATGTTGGACGAAACCACCGTGGTCCGCCTCGAACCGCGGTCGATCCGATGATCATCCGGAGGCTTCGCCTCCCAGCCTCCGGCTGGTGGGGCCGACTTCGTCGGTGCTCATACCGATCCGCCCAATCAGGCACCTTCGGTGCGATTGGGCGGGAACGAGGGGCGGCCATGGTGGAACTGGCCCTGATCCTGCCGGTACTGTCCCTCATCTGTTTGGGTCTGGTTGAGCTCGGGCTGGCGTGGCAGGATTCGATCACCGCAGAACAAGCGACCCGGATCGGCGCCCGGGCCGGAGTGAGCCTGACCAGCGACGAGCGGGCCGACCGCCAGACCCTGCTGTCATTGGTGTCGGTGCTGGAGCCCGATGAACTGGCCCACGTCGAGTATGTGGTCCTTTTCGATGCCACTGCGTCATCCGAGGTCCCCGATGGCTGCAAGATCGCCTCCAACACCGGGCTGCGATGCAACCGTTACTCGCAGGCTCAGTTGGGACGGTTGGCCATTGACGGCGAGTGGGGTTGCGGGGCCGGCTCCCATGACTCGGCGTGGTGTCCGACCGACCGTGACTCGGTGCTGGTCGACCCTACCTACCTCGGCGTCCACATCCGCAGCCATCGACCGTGGATGACCGGTGTCTTTCCTACCGACGGGATCGACTTCGAGGCGACCACGATCATGTCGCTCATTCCCCTCGACTACTGACTCCCCTCAACTACTGATTCGCTGTCGGCTCTGGCACAATCGAGGGGTGACCGAGGCATCGAGTTCGCACCGGGATCCGGTGACGCCGGTCGAATCGACCGGTGGTTCCCGGGACCGGTCGTTTACCGCCCACTCATCGCCCGACGACGTCACCGAGCACCTCCGTCGTGTCGGATACGCCATCGTGGAGGGTTTGGCGACCGACGACCGGATGGATCGGCTCCAGGCCGAGGCTGCCCCGTACGTTGCGTCATCCGCAACCGGGCGTGATCACTATGACGGGCGCTTCACCCGTCGCACCGGGGCGCTGGTGGCCCGGTGCCCCACGGCACGGGAGCTGATCATGCAGCCCCTTGTGGTCGACGTGATCGGGCGATTCCTGTCCCATGCCACCACCTTCCAGCTCCACCTGACCCAGATCATCTCCATCGAACCGGGCGAAACCAGACAGAAGCTGCATCGGGATCAGATGGCCTTCGACTACTTCGACTTCCCCCCCGACTATCACGTACAGTGCAACACCATGTGGGCCCTGACCGACTTCACGGTCGAGAACGGCGCGACCCACATCAAGCCCGGTACATCGGCCATGTCCGACGCCGATGCCGAGGCGGTGGCCGAGATCCGGGCCGAGATGCCCCGGGGCAGCGTGTTGTTCTACGACGGCAAGGTGCTGCACGGGGGCGGGGCCAACCGGAGCCGTCCCGGAGCAGCCGACGCCGTTCGTCGGGGGGTCAACATCACCTATTCCGTGGGCTGGGTTCGACAGGAGGAGAACCAGTTCCTGGCCTGCCCTCCCGAGATCGCCCGTACGTTGGATGACGACCTGTTGCGCATGATGGGCTACCGGCAGGGTGCCTTCGCCCTGGGCTATGTAGGCGATCAGCAGGATCCGCTTGCCGTGCTGCGGGGAACCGACGACAAGGTCCGGGTCGTCGGCGACTTCGCCGACTCCAACCCGTCGTTTCAGACCTTCGTGCAGGACCTGTCGACCGAGCAGTAAACCCGCCGACCGTTTGATCGATCGCCGGTTCGGGTACAAATGTAAGGCCATGAATGATCACTCAACCGCCCACTCATCCGTCTCCTCCGGGCCGCTGTTCGTCAACGCAATCGACCGGCTCCGGACCGTCTATCGTGCGCCCGGACCCTATGCGTCGGTCTATCTGAACGAGTCCGGCGTCGGTCCCGCCGTAGCCGCCAACGACGACTACTGGCAGCAGATGCGATCGGATCTCGCCGAACAGGGGGCAACCGACGAAGCGTTGAATGCCATCGAGGCCCGACTTCAGCTTCCCCGCTCGGGCGATACCGCCGGCATCTGCGTCATCGCCGCCGCCGACGGGACCACATCGGTCACCAGTGCCTTCGAGCCTCCGCACCACGATCTGGCTCTGGTCGACACCCTACCCTATGCCGCGCCCATGTTGGAGTGGGACCAACGATCGGTCCCACATGTCGTTGTGGTCGTCGACCGTCCGGCCGAGGACGTCCCCGCCGACGGGGGCGGCCCGGTGCTCGGTGGGGACGTGGTCGCCTTCGGTGCCGACCGCTTCACCTCGTTGGAGACGGCCCGGGGCGAGGCCGGCGATCTCGCCGATCTGGTTCGCAACCAGGTTCTGACGGTCAACGCCAATCTGGTCATGGTTGACGGTACGCCGGCGGCTGCACAGCCGTTGCTCGACGCGCTGGCGACAGCTCTTCCCATCGAGACCCGCGTCGTGCAAGTGGAATCAGCCGATGCTGCCGAGTTGGCCGACCAGGCAGTCCGCTACGCCGCCGACACCGCAGCTCGGGCCACGGTACAGCGCTTGCGCACCCACAAGTTCCTTCGCACCCACGACGCCGCCGTCGACGGCACCGCCGACACCATCGCCGCTCTGGCCACAGGCACGGCGGAATGGATCCTGGTCCACGACGACCCCAACGATCAACGTCGACTGTGGATCGGGACCGAACCCAACGAACTGTCACTCGACCCCGTGACCGGCTACCGGCAGGCCAGGCTGGTGGACGCCGCCATCCGCAGCGCCGTGCTGCAGAACGTGGGCGTGCACATCATCCCCTCCACCGGTTCCGGTGGTCCCGACGAGGACATCGCCGCCATTTTGGAGGCGGCACCGGAGTAGCGCTTGACGTCACGTGATCACCACCGGTGTGCCCAGCGGCAGGGTCTGGGCCAGTTGCTCGATGACGGCGTTCTCCAGCCGTATGCAACCGGAGCTGACATTTGTTCCCAAGGCGTCGGGCTGGTTGGTGCCGTGCAAGCCGATAATGGCGGTGTCGGCCCCACCGAAGCTCTCCAACACCTCGCTGAATCCTGACAACCCGAACGCATACGGTCCGTAAGGGCCGTTGGGGTCGGGGGGCGCCAGCAATTCCTTCAGGTAGAACTCGCCGACTGGTGTGGGGGTGTCGCCGGTTCCGACCGCAATCGTGGTCTGAAGCCAAACCTCCGAGAGCTCGTAGACCCGAAGGGTGAAGGTGGCCCGATCGATCTCGAGCCGGTACGGGTTGTTGGACAGTAACACCTCGTCGGCCCGGATCCAGCCGGTTGTACCGTTGGGTTGAACCGGCAGAAGCACTTCCAGCCATTCGCCTCCCCCTGCCGGGTCGTCCAGCGTGCCGTCAACCGCCCGGAACACGAGCGGGCCGCCCACCAGTGTCGGATGCTGGAACTCGGCGATGACCTCGGCACCCGGGTCGGGCCCGGTTCTGGCCGACATCCGGTCCACCACCGACTCAGCCACCACGGTGTAGTCGGCTCGGGATCCGGCCGTCACCTCCAGCGCCTCGCCACTGGTGCCGTCGGACTCAACCGTTTCGGCCGCCACACCCTGTGACAGCAGGATCGGTTCGTCGTCGGTGGAGCAGGCGGCGAGCAAAACGGCCCCGGTCACGGCCAGACAGCATGGCACGAGCGTCATGGTGACGCTCAACAGCCACCGGCGAGTTTCGCCGGTGGCTGTTGCATCGAATCGAGAGGACATCGCCTCCAATGGTATTGGCCCGGTCGGGTAGGCCGACGGCGGGGGACCGGTGAGACCGGTCCTAGTGTCCCGTCAGGCTGATCATGTCACGAATTCGTCGGCGTCTGACGCCCCTCGCGGCGTCCTCGTTCCTCCGCTACAACCAGGTAGCGAGCGGAACTGCGTCCTTGCGACGGACGCCATCCGCTCGTCGAATTGGGCAACGGACCAACCTGACAGGACACTAATGGGAGGCGTTGCCTCCCCGCCTCCTGACGCGACTGGCGTGGCTGTTGGGGTGGCCGGGACGGCCCTGGTGCGTCGGGCCGGCGTGGCGCGCCAGCATGGTCGCCGTGCAACCAAGGGTCGCGGCGACCCATAGTCGACTCGTTGATGAGGTTGTGCAGCCCGTCCCCACAGAGCTGACACCGGGCGACGTTTGGTCGAAAACCCCGGTCGTTGCAGGTCACGGCCCGATTCCAGTCTTGTCGAAAGCTGTAACAACTGCCAGAAAACTCGTCACAAAATTCGGGGGCTCCGCCCCCAAGAGATCTAGCCGGTGTAGGACGGGGTGGCCGGCACCGCCGGGGCAACGGGGGTGACCGGCAGGGCGGCGCAGGCCAGGTTCATGCTGGAACCGAGGCTCGTGGCACCGTCGGCGCCGAGCACCACGGCGGCCGTCATGGTCCCGCCCAGGGTGATGGTTCCACCCTTGGTCACCGTTGTGTCGGCCACGTCCTCGATGTTCTCCATGGTCACCGACGAATCACCGCTGGTGACCACCAGGGTGTTGCCGGGGTGCACCGAGCTCTGGTTGGTGATGGTGGCCACCACCTCACAGGTCCGACCTTGCAGGGCTGCATCGACATTGGCCGAGCCGATCTGCACCGTGTCGCCGGCGGTACCGGTGACATAGGTTTCGGTCATCGGAACGCTCACCTCGGCTGCGGCTCCGTCCGATGCATCGCTGCTCTGATCGTCCTGGGCGAACGCCGGTGAGGCGAAGAGTCCCACGACGGTCGCAAGAAGGAGAGCCGAGACCACGGCAATTGTCTGACGCACGCGCATACTTTTCTGTCCTATCCCTAGTGGATCCAAGGGTTCCCCCTACGGAACATTCCTTGGCCATTGATGTAGCGGCATCGTAGCAGTCGCCGACAACAATTGATGCACGTCAAGAGCGGTTTCAACCGCTCGCAACAAAGACCGAGGTTCGTGCTGCAGGGCGGCAGCGGTAACGCATCGTGGTGTCTCCAAGACTGAGGTTGTGTTGACACCACCGAGCATGGACACCTCACCGCGAAAAGGCGCACCCCTCGTAGTAACCCGTCTCGGTGATCAGCACCGGCATGCCCAGCGGCGAGTGCCGCCGCCTCGGCCACCACGGTGCAGGCGGCCCCTGGGTCGGCCGTCACCTCCGGTGGTTCGGTGTCGGAGGTATTCGACTCCGACTGCTCGGCGGGGCGCTGCTATTGGGTCGGTCCTGCCCGCCCCCGGCGCGACGTTGTCCGTGGTAGGTGCTAGCCGGTGTAGGTCGGGGTGGCCTGGATCGGGGTGGCGGGGACGGCCGGTGCGATGGGCGTGGCGGGATCCGGGGTGGCGGGGACGGCCGGTGCGATGGGCGTGGCGGGATCCGGGGTGGCGGGGACGGCCGGTGCGATGGGCGTGACCGGCAGGGCGGCGCAGGCCAGGCTCATGCTGGAGCCGAGGCTGGTGGCACCGTCGGGGCCGAGCACGACGGCGGCGGTGATCGTCTCGCCCAGGGTGATGGTCCCACCCCTGGTCACGGTGGTGTCGGCCTCGTCCTCGATGTTTGCCATGTTGACCGAGGAATCACCGCTGGTCACCACCAGGGTGTTGCCGGTATGGATCGAACTCTGGTTGCTGATGGTGGCCACCACCTCGCACGTGCGGCCCTGGAGAGCGGCATCCACTGCGGTCGATCCGATCTGCACGGTGTCGCCCGGGGTGCCGGTGACGTAGGTCTCGGTCACGGTGATGCTGATTTCGGCTGTGGCTAGGTCGGATGAAGCATCGTCCTGGGCGAACGCCGGCGAGGCGAATAGCCCCACCACTGCTGCGAGGAAGAGAGCCGATATTACGGCAAGAGTCTGACGCACGCGCATTGTTCTCCGTCCTATCCCTTTCGGCCCGGCGGTTCCTCCCTACGGAAACGCTCCAGAGCCACTACTGTCGGCGGCATCGCACCCGGGGTCCAGACCGTTTGGCGTACACCGACGGCGATGTCAACCGCTAGCAGCAAACATCGAGATCGCATGGTCCCGGGCCGACTGGGAGTCAGTCTAGGTGGGTAAAGGGCAAAGTCCAGGCGTCGATTGTGAGTCTTTGCCGCTCGTGTGTTTCGGACCGGAATCGGCAGGCCGCCTGTGGCCGGTGGACTCTCAGATCAGCTGGTCAATGTCCGAGCTGAGTCGGCGATGTTCCATCGCCGGTCGTTTCCTGGTCTAGTTTCGCTTGGCGGATTGGATGTTCACGACCAAGTCGAGTTGCCGTGGACGTTTGGCCGGAGGCCAAACTCTGGTCGGCGAGCACCGTCTCGCCGTACTAGTCATCGGGCAGGAAGAGAGACAGCACCCAGCTGACGATGCTGATGACGAGGGCCCCGAGGAAGGCCGACCAAAACCCGTCGATTCTCAGGCTGTCGGTCAGCCACGCCGTCAAACCCAACATTGCGGTGTTGACCACCAGGGTGAACAGACCCAGGGTCAGGATGAGGAAGGGCAACGACAGGAGCAGAGCAATCGGCCGGATGAAGGCATTGACCAGACCGAATATCACGGCCACCAGTAAAACGGCGGGCACACTGTCGCTCAGCGAGATGCCGGTGACGAGTTGGGCCGCCACCCAAAGGGCCACCGAGTTGACGGCCACTCGTAGGATTAGGTTGAGCATGGAGCCAGCGTAGTGGATTCCGAGACCGGCGTTTGGCCTTCAAGCCTTGACTGCGGCCAGGGCCGCCCCGACGGCCGACACTGTGATCACGCCGGCGGCGGCCCGGCGGTCGCCGGTCAGGTCGGCCATCACGCCGGCGGCGGCCGGTCCGGCGGCCCCGGCCGCCATCAGTACCGACGAATAGAGGCCCATCGTCGCCCCCAGCGTCCGTCGTTCGTACAGCTGCTCGGCCTTGATCCCCTGCAGGGGGCTGAAAGCACCGATCCCGAAGCCGGCCAGCACGGCGAAGGTGGCTCCGACTACGACGGTGGAGGCTACGGCAAGCAGCGCCCCGCCGGCGGCCATGGCCGCAAAAGCCATGATCAGGGCGATCGTGGGCCCGATCCGGGCCACCAGCGGCCCCAGCGGCAGGCGCCCGAGGAGCTGGCACAGCCCACGGGCGCCGGCGAGGGTGGCCGCCGCCGCCAGCGGGAGGCCGGCCGCCGTCATGGCCGGTACCTGGTAGACGAGGATGGTGGACATGGCCACACCACCGAGGGCCACGGCCGCAGTGAAGCGGCGCCGCCGACCGGCGTCGAGCAATGCGGTGGCAGTGGTGAGTAGACCGGGTACGGGGGAGTCGGCGTCAGCCGGTTCGGCTCGCAGGTCGGGGACAATCCAGGCCGCCAGTGCAAAGACGAAGACCGCCGTCGCCGCCAACACCAGACCGGTGGTTCGCCACCCCAGCGATCGGACCAGTGCGGCGGTCAGGGGAAGATAGAGGAACGAGGAGAAGGCACCCCAGATGGTGAGGGCGGCGATGGCCGCCGTCGGATTGTGAGGGTGTAGCTGGACGACGGCGGTCATGGTGACGTGATAGAAGCCGAAGCCGCCCAGGGCGCCCATGGTGAGGATCGAGCCGACCAGGAACAGCCCGTAGTTGGGGGCTGTGGCCACCAGGGTCAGCCCGGCCCCGCCGCCGATGCCACCGAGGATCAGGATGAGGCGTGAACCTCGGCGGTCGAGCAGCCGGCCACCCGGTATCGAGGCCAGCGCCGCAGCCACGATGCCGGCCGAGAACGAGACGGCCAAACTCGATTCCCGCCAGCCGGTGTCGACCCGGATCGGGTCCAGCAGGACGCCGAAGGCGTAGTACCACGATCCGTAGGCCACGATGGTGACGAGCCCGAGCATGCCGGTGTACCGGTGGTGGAGGCCGGCCGGCCGGCCGGGTCGATCGGGGGCGTCGGGGCCTGGGGGCACGGGGACATCGTGAGGGGCCACCCGAGCGAACTGATCAGCGGCCGCTGGGGGTGTCGATTGCGGTTTGTGCGGGTCGGCGTTCGGAGGGGAGGCGCAGGGTCAGCAGCCAGGTCACGGCCACGAAGCCGGCCGACCCCCAGAGAGCGGCGCTCAGCCCACCCCATAGATAGAGCACACCCGACAGCAACGTGCCAACCAGTCTTCCGGCGGCGTTGGCCGAGTAGTAGAAGCCGACGTCGAGAGAGACGTCCTCCAGCTCGCTGTAGGCCAGGATGAGGTAGGAGTGGAGCGATGAGTTGACGGCGAAGACGGCGCCGAAGATCACCAGCCCGCCGACGATGGCCACGACTGTGGCCCGCTCACTCAGGTCGACGGCAACGGCAACGGCGATGGCGGCCGACACCCCGGCCAGGGCCAGCGCCCAGTGCCGGGCCGCCGCCACCTCGGTTCGCAGCACCGGATCGTCCTGGGTGGTCGAGCTCGTCGTACCGACGGCTCGACGCCAGGACAGCAGACGAGGGGCCTGGGACTGGATCATGCCGTAGCCGATGACCCACAGGGCGAGGAAGCCGCCGATGGCCTCGAACGACCAGTCCAGTGATTCGGTGAGAAAGATGGGAAGTGCCACCACGAACCAGATGTCGCGGGAGCCGAACAGGAAGAAGCGAGCGGCGGACAGGCGGTTGACCGCCTCCGACTTGGACAGGATGGCGCGCAGCGGGGCCTTGATCGACGACTGGCCGATGTCCTCGTCGAGCAGCACCATGACGACGGCCAGGGTGGCGGCGACCAGAGCGGCCATGGTCCACAGGGCGCCGTCGTAGCCGAGCCAGGTCAGTAGGCCCGCTCCGAGGAAGAAGCCCACGCCCTTCAGGGCGTTCTTCGAACCGGTGAGGATGGCCACCAACCGGAACAGCGCCCCTTCGCCGGCCACGAACTTGACTGCGCTCTTGGAGCTCATCTTGGTCAGGTCCTTGGCCACTCCCGACAGCGCCTGGAGCCCCATGACGTAGCCCACCGACAGCACCTCGTTCCAGCCGGCGTCGTGCAGAGTGAGAGCGGCCAGGGCCAGCACCTGGAGTCCGAGCCCCGTGGTCAGGGTTCGGGCCAACCCGGTGCGGGAGCCGACCCAGCCCCCGATCAGGTTGGTGACGATGCCCATGAACTCGTACAGCAGGAACAGGAAGGCGATGGCCACCGGGGAGTAGCCGAGTTCGTGGAAGTAGAGCAGGACCAGCATGCGCAGCCCACCGTCGGTAAGGGTGAAGGCCCAGTAGCCGGCGGTGACCACCATGTAGTTGCGGAGTTTCACGGTCGGCATCTCCCGGGGAGCTCGCGGGCGAGGTCGGTGTTGTCGGGCGGGTCGAGCTCAGCGGGCTGCGGTGGCATCGGCCACCTTGGCCGCGAGATCGGCAAGACGAAAGGCGTACCCGTACTCATTGTCGTACCAGATGAGCACCTTGACCAGTTGATCGTCGACAACCATGGTCGAGGGCCCGTCGACCACACCGGATCGCGTGTCGTTGACGAAGTCGGCCGACACCAACGGTCGGTCCTCGAACCCGAGGATGCCGGCCAGTTCCCCTTCGGCGGCGGTACGAAGATGGTGGTTGACCTCGTCCACCGTGACCCCCCGACTCATGGTGAACACCGAGTCGGTCAGGGAGGCATTGAGCAGGGGAACCCGGACCGCCACCCCGTCCAGCCGTCCCTGGAGCTCGGGGTAGATCATGGTGATGGCGGTCGCCGACCCGGTTGAGGTCGGGATGAGGGAGTTCAGGGCCGACCGGGCTCGCCGCAGATCCTTGTGGGGGGCGTCGACGATGACCTGGGTGTTGGTGACGTCGTGGATGGTGGTGATGACGCCTCGCTCGATGCCGATGGCCTGATGCAGCACCTTGACCACTGGGGCCAGGCAGTTGGTGGTGCACGAGGCCGCCGTCACGATGGCGTGTCGATCGGGATCGTAGAGTTCGTCGTTGCAGCCCATGACGATGTTCAGCACCCGATCATCGGCCACCGGGGCCGACACGATGACGCAGTGGGGGCCGCCGTCGATGTCGCCGGCCCGGTCCACCCTGGAGTCGGAACCGAGGTGGGGGAGCAGAGACTCCACGGTGCGAAACCGACCCGAGCATTCGAGCACGATGTCGACGCCGGCATCGGCCCACGGCACCTCGGCCGGTGTCTCGAAACACGAGTAGCCCACAGACTCACCGTCGACCACGAGCCGGTCGCCGTCGGTGCCGATCTCGGCCTCGAATCGGCCGTGCACCGTGTCGAACTCGAGCAGATGGGCCGCCGTGGCCACCGGGGCGAACGGCTCGTTGACGTGCACCAGCCGCAGCTCCGGATGGGCCTTCAGGCCTCGAACCAGCAGTCGCCCGATCCGCCCGAATCCATTGATGCCAACTCTGGCTCCCGTCATTCGCAGCCTTCCCTTCTCGAGATGTTCCTGGCGCCCTCGATGAACCCTAGGACGGTTGGGACCTGATGTCACCCGAGCCCGCGCTCATCAACCGACTCCGATCAACGGGACGCGACCCCAAGGAAGTGCTCGGCGATGGCCTCGACCATCTCCGGAGGGTCGTTCCACACCTCATCCTCGGGGCGAGGGTAGTGGAAGACCAGATCGGTGAACCCCAGTTCCCGGTAACGGCCGACGAAGTCGAGGAAGGCTTCCAGGCTGGTCAGCGGCCGGGCCTCGGAGATGCCGATGAGGAAGATGCGGTCGATATCGGCCGGATCACGCTCCAGTGCGGAACAGGCCTCCTCCAAGCCGGCGAGCTGAGCGGCGACAATACGCTCGGTCCCGGCAGCCGACAGGTCCTCGGACGTGGCGTCTCCATAGGTGATCCAGGCCTGGCCGTGGTGAGCCGCCAGGGTCAGCCCCCGGGGCCTGCTGGCGGCCACGGCCAGGGGAACCCGTGGCCGCTGCACGCAGCCCGGAAGCATGCGGGCCTCATTGATGGTGTACCACTCCCCCTTGTAGTGATGTTCGTCCTCCCGCAACAGCAGATCGAAGGCATCGACGAACTCGGCCAGGCGCTCGATGCGCTGCCCGGGGGTGAGCGCGGGCTG
>JAHEJM010000026.1 GCA_024638815.1 Acidimicrobiales bacterium
CCCGGCAAATCGCAGCCCTGCTGCTCGGCTCCAGCCTCATCGGGCTCGGGGTGTCGCTGTTCGTGCGGGCCGGCCTGGGCGTTCCCGCCTATGACGTGCTGCTGACCGCCCTGCGGGATCGTCTGGGACTATCGCTGGGCCAGGCCGGCTGGCTGTTCACCGGGCTGCTGTTCGTCGTTGCCAGCCTGCTCGGTCAGCGGCCCCGAACGTCGGCCCTGGCCTACATCCTGGCCAACGGCATCGCCGTCGACACGTTCATTCATCTGATCCGGTCCCCGGATCAAATGGCGGTCCGGATCGGGTTCGTCGTACTCGGCACGCTGGCCATTGCTGCTGCCATCTCCCTCATCCTTCATGTCGGACTGTCGGGTGGAGCGTTCGAACTGCTGATGCGGGCCGGTGAGCAGCGGGGCCTCAATCGATTCCACGTTCGCACCGGTCTCGAGATGTCGGTGATTGTGGCCGGTGTGGCTCTGGGCGGTGACATCGGCCCGGCCACTGCTGTGTACGTGGTGGCCATGAGTCCCACCCTGCGAGCCCTGCAGATGGCGTTGAGCGACCATCGCAACGGCCGTCACCTTCGGCTCCTGAGCGAGCAGGCGAACACCCGATAGGACCCCGGGAGGGCTGTCATAGGGCACCGGTAGGTTTGTCACAGGACACCGGACAATGGCGTCAGACTCGGCCCATCGCCGGGGATGACCGCCGTCGATGGTCGCCGACTACGATTCAAACCATGACCGACAAACGCCGTGGTCCCGACCTGGGGTGGTTCAGCCCGGAGCGCCGCGTCCAGGCGCTCAAGAATCAGGCCGCCATGCTGGACGCCGCCCAGGACCTGATCTTCCAGAACGGGGTGGCGGCCACAACGGTGGCCGACGTGGCCAAGAAGGCCGGCAGCTCGGTCAGCACCATCTACCGATACTTCGAGGACAAGCAGTCGATGGTCAACGCCGTCTTCGACCGGGTCGCCGAGGAGACGCTGGCCACGGTGATCGCCCTCGTCGACCCGGGCCGCTGGGCCGGGTCCACTCTGGGCGACGTGCTCGAGGGCTATATTCGGTTCTCGTTGTCCACTGGTCGGGAACAACGGCGGCTGCGATCGATCGGCCGGGAGTTGACCGACATGAACCGGTTGACCCGCGAGCGGTTCGACGCCGCCGAACGCCAGAGTGAGATCGGTTTGTCGAGCCTGCTGTTGGCCCGTCAGGAGGAGATCGGTCATCCCGATCCCGAGGTGGCGGTGGCCTTCGTGTTGGAACAACTGTCGGCCATGATCGAGCGGCGGGTCGAGCCCCACGCCGGAGTGGGCAATCGGCGGCCCAAGCTGGCGAGCTACGACGACGAACAGTTCGTGACCGAAGCGTTGCGGTCGGTCTGCGCCTACCTCGACACCCCCTTTCCCGCCGACGACTGAGGCCCGGACCACGACCGGGAGCCTCGAGGTTGTATCATCTCGGCGCTGCTCCCGTCGGTTGACGAACGTACGGTTCAGGCTCCGTCACGGGGGGAGTCGGGACCCGGGGGGATGAAGGGGGCACGCCATGAGCCGGTCGACGTGGTTCGACCAGTTGTCGCTCGACTACAGCCGTCATCGGGGCCGGGCCGTGGCTCGGTTCTTCGTCTGGCTGACCGGGCTGGCCGCCGCCGTCGTGGGCAGCCACCGACTCCTGTTCAGCGGCTCCGGAACCTGCCAACCCGACACCCTGCGCATTCCCTTGGCGGCGCTGGATGAAATCCCCGAGAACCGGTTCGCCCAACGATGCGAGCTGGAGGTGGTGCAGGAAACGCTGATCCGCGATGGCCTCTGGGCCACCGTCTATCTAGTGGGTGCCGGCCTGGTCCTGACCGTCTGGTGGTCGAGTTCGTGGGACGACGAACCGGGCCTGGCCCGACTACCGGGTCGGGTGTTCGCCCTCCTCGCCGGCGGCGCCCTACTGGTGACGGGCCCGGCCAACGCGGTCACCCGGTTGATCCTGGACGAACAGTTCGGCGGTGATTTCGAGTTGGGCTGGGCGTCGGCCATCTCCGCCATGGCCTGGGTTCGCTGGCTGCTGACCGGAGTACTGGCCGCCGCCCTGATTACCGTGCTGGTGGCGTGGCTGCGGCGCTCGGCCAGCGAGCTGTGGCGATGGGGGTTCGACAAGGCCGCGCCCGAGAGCTACACCCCGCCGTCGCCTGTCTGGAGCCCGGACACGGTGACCAGACCCGACTTCGCCGTGTGTCTGTCGGGCGGCGGTATTCGATCGGCCGCCTTCGGCCTGGGTGCGCTGTCGGCTCTGGAGGAGACCGAGGTTACCGTGATCGGGGACGGCACCGACACCGACCGCTCCGTCGAGACCGACACCGGACCGAACGACCGGCCCGGCAACCCCTACGACACACCGGGCGGCGCCACCCACGGCCTGCTTGGCACGGCCGACATCCTGGCCAGCGTGTCCGGTGGCGGCTACGCCGCCGCGGCCTGGCGTATCGCCGTCGGAGCCGAGCGGTCGGAGGCGGCGGAGCGGCCCATTCTCGGCAATCCCAACCATCTGGGCGGCGGCGCCCGGTCGCCGATGATGCCGCTGGTCAGCCGGCCCGACACCCCGACCCGGCATCTGCTTCGGCGGCTCGTCGATCGCCGCGACTACCTGGCCAGTGGCCGGGGCGGGACGCCGGTCACCGCAGCCTGGATGCTGATCGAGCTGGTGTGGCATGTGGGCCTCCTGGTCACCGTAGTCGGTCTGGTGGCGTGGCCGATCGGCCGCCTCATTCGGACTCCGATCATCACCTCTCCCGACGGCTCGATCCTGTATGGGCGGCTGGCCACGCCGGCCATGCTGGTGTTCGTCGTGCTGGCGCTGGTGCTGGTGGCCCGGTCGTTCACCAACCAGGGCCCTCGCCGCACCGCGTGCAACTACATCGCCACCGGCGTCGGTCTACTGGGTCTGGGGTTGTTGACTCTGCTGGTCATCATTCCGTGGACGGTGAAGGAACTGATCCCGGCATTGGGCGAACTCCTGCCCGGAGGACCGGGCGCCACCTCCACGGTGGCCACCATCCTCAGCGGCGGTGTGGTGGCCACAATCCTGCGCGTCCTCCAGGCCCCGCTCAAGACCTACGCCGCCTACCTCGGTGGTGCGCTGTTGGCGGTCGGGCTGGTGCTGTTCGGCGGACTGGTCTCGCTCCACGCCTCCTCCGACGACAAGATGTTCTCGGGTGGCTGGACGACCTGGACCGTCCTGGTCATGGGCTATGTGCTGATCCTCAGTACGGCCAATCCCGACCTGTGGTCGTTGCATCCCATCTACCGACGCCGGTTGGCGTCGACCTTCGCCAACCGCCACACCGACGACGGCTGGACATCACTGGCCACCAAGGCGGATCATCTACCCCTGTCGGCCTACGGCCACGCTCCGGGCCCGAAGCCGCTGATCTGCGCCGTGGCCGCCCGCCGGGACCGGACCAACACCGGTGTTCCGGTCGTGTCGATGACGTTCGATCCCGACTATGTGGTGGTCCACCCCGGCCCCGGTCGGGATTCGGCGGCCATCGAGACCGCGGCCTACGAGAAGATCTTCGCCAATCGACTCCGGGCCCGGTGGCTGGCCAGTGTCATGGGGCTGGCCGCCATGTCGGGCGCAGCGGTCGCCCCATCGCTGGGCCGAATGAGCATGGGGTCGACCAACGCCCTGATCGCCGCCCTCAACCTGCGGCTCGGAGTGTGGATGCCCAATCCGCTCTACCAGCGAGGTCGGCGACCGGGAACCCAGATGCTGTCGATGTTCAAAGAGATCCTGGGTCGCTTCGAGCTGACCGACCCCAACGTCTACGTAGCCGATGGAGGCCATTGGGAGAATCTGGCTCTGGTCGAACTCGTCCGACGGCGCAGCAGGCGCATCATCTCGGTCGACGCCTCGGCCGACGAGCCCCATAGTTTCTCCGCCCTGTTGGAGGCCATCGAATTGGCCCTGGTGGAATGTGGGGCCACGGTGACCGTGCTCGACGGCGGACTGGTGGCCATGCGGCCGGAGGAGGCGGTCCGGCCGGTCAAGAACTGGTGTCGGGCCGACATCAGCTACGACGACGGCACCACCGGTCGGCTGCTGTATGTGAAGGCCCAGGCCAGCGACGCCATGCCGCTGGATGTCCTGCGCTACTCCAAGGAGGACCCGGCGTTTCCCAACTATCCGACGGCCAACCAGTTCCTCAAGGAGGCCGAGTTCTGCAATCTCAGCATTCTCGGCCGGGAATCGATCATCAAGGCGCTGCAGGAGTACCGCCGCTGGCTGTTTGCGCCCGACACCGAGCCCGAACCGCAGGCGCCGGGGCCTGAGCCGGACATCGACCTCGAGGCGCACCGCCGCCACCTCGACCGCCCGGTCCTCGTTCCATCGGTCGAGCCCGGTCCGTACCGGGACCCGACTCCCATCGGGGGCAAGGTCTTCACCGTGGACGAGATCCCGGAGCCCCGCTCCGGCCCCACGGCGCCCACCATCACCCTCACCCGCACCTCGTCCCCGCAATCATCACCATCGGCGGTGCCCGGCAACGTCCGCTGACGGCGCGGCCGAGGGCCCGGCTCGACGGGCCGCCCATCCGCTGGACCGGTCGAGGGCCGCCGACTAGGATCGGGCGAGCATTGGCGTAGGTGGATACACGAAAGCGGGACCTTAATGCGTCTACTACTGAAACACCGGCTGGCTGTGGCCCTCATCGCCATCGTCACCCTTCTCGGTCTGGTCGCCCCGACCCCGGCGACCGCGGTGCCCGACGAGCCGGACAAGCAGGCCGTGGCCATCGGCGACGGTGGGGCGGTGGCATCGGTCGATCCCCTGGCCACCGATGCCGGATTGGCCGTGCTGCGCAGCGGCGGGAACGCCATCGACGCCGCAGTGGCCACCGCAGCCGTCCTGGGGGTGACCGACCCGTTCTCGGCCGGCATCGGCGGTGGCGGCTTCATGGTCATCTACTTGGCCGACGAGGACCGCGTGGTCACCATCGACGGGCGGGAGGAGGCTCCCGACGACCCGAACTTCGACGAGGACGTCTTCTTGGAGGACGGCGTGCCCATCCCGTTCTTCCCCGAACGAATCACCAGCGGCCTGGCCGTCGGCGTACCCGGCACGTTCGCCACCTGGGTTCGGGCCCTGGAGGACTACGGCACCATCTCGTTGGCCCAGGCCCTCCAGCCGGGGCGGGTGGTGGCCCAAAGCGGGTTCATCGTCGACGAGACGTTCGCCGGTCAGACTGCGGGCAACCAGGAACGGTTCAGCGCCTTCACCTCGACCAGCGAGCTCTTCCTCCCCGGTGGCGAGGTCCCGGCCGTCGGTTCCCGGTTCCGCAACCCCGACCTGGCCCGCACCTACCACCTGCTGCAGCGGGAGGGCTTCGACGGCTTCTACACCGGTGAGCTGGCGGCCGAGATCGCCGACACGGTGCAGAACCCGCCCACGGTGGCCGCGCCCCCGTTCACCGTACGGCCAGGCCTGATGACCACCCCCGATCTGGAGTCCTACGATGTGCTCCGGCCCGAGCCGACGATGAACGAGTACCGGGGCTACGAGGTCTACGGCATGGGTCCGCCCTCGTCCGGCGGCATCACCGTGGGTGAATCCCTCAACATCCTCGAGAACTTCGATCTGAGCTCGGCGTCCGACGTCGATCGTTGGCATCTGCTCCTGGAGGCCACGGCCACCGCCTTCGCCGACCGCAACGCCTATATCGGTGACGATCGGCCCCAGTACAACTACGTGCCCACCGCCGGGCTGTTGTCCCAGGACTTCGCCGATGTGCGGGCCGGCACCATCGATCCCACGATTGCGGCGCCCAAGCCGGTGTCACCGGGCAACCCGTGCCCGTTCGACGGCAACCCCTCGCTGTGCGTGCCCGACGACGACGCGGTGGACGGCCCGGCCGGTAACTCGACCACCCACCTGGTCACCGCCGACCAGTGGGGCAATGTGGTGTCCTACACCCTCACCATCGAGTCCACCGGCGGCAGCGGCATCGTGGTCCCGGGCCGGGGTTTCCTGCTCAACAATGAGCTCACCGACTTCAACTCCACCGGCGACGGGCCCAACCTGCCCCAGCCGGGCAAACGGCCCCGCAGCTCGATGAGCCCGACCATCGTGCTCGACGGCGGCGAGCCGTTCCTGGCCGTGGGCACACCCGGGGGCTCGACGATCATCACCACCGTGGTCGAGTTGCTGGTCAACCGCATCGACGCCGGTCTGAGCCTGCCCGAGGCCATCGCCGCTCCCCGAGCGACCCAGCGCAACACCACCACGGTCGGGGCCGAGGCCGACTTCAGAGCCACGCTGGGCGCCGGGCTGGAGGCTCGGGGGCATGTGTTCAGCGACAGAGCCGAGATCGGGGCGGCCACCGGACTGGAGATCCTGCCCGATGGCAACATTCTGGCCGCCGCCGAACCGACCCGACGGGGTGGAGGCGACGCCGGGGCCAACTAACCGGCAGATCCGGCACCGCAGCCGGTCCATCCTCCCACCCCCTTTCCGAACTTTGAGCGTCCGGCGACCCACAGACGGGTCATTGGACGCTCAAAGTTCCCGGATTGGGGGTCGGCCGGGGCTCAAAGTTCAGGAGGGCGGACGGTTCCCGGGTTTGGGTGGGATCACTTTGGGTGGGATCACTCCCGGGTGGCGGCCACGTCGGCCTCGTTGATCCTGAGCGCCCACAGGGCCGACGGTATGAACAGGGCGCCGCTGACCAGGAAGGCGATGCGGTAGGCGTCGAGCCCGAGATCGAGGCGCAGGGCCGAAGTCAGGATGGTGGCCACGACGGCCGTCCCCACCGCCGAGGCCATCTGGCGCTGGGTGGTGAAGATCGACACCGCCCGCCCGGTCTGGGCCAGCGACATGGTGGCGTAGGCCGCGGTCTGAATGGTGACGAACATGGTACCGATGACCAGCCCCCGGGCGAAGGTGCCGAGCCGCATGATCCACAAGCCGGTGTCATCGCCGACGAAGGCGAACATGACCGAGACCAGCCCGGCGGCGACGCAACCAACGAAGAGGTTGGCTCGAGCCCCAAACCGTTTATAGGCCCGCTTGGCGAACAGGTTGGACGTCACGAAAATGCCGATGGCCTGGGGCGCCTGGGTGGTCCCGGACTCGGTGGCGCTGAAATCGCGGTAGGCCTGGAGGTAGAGGGGCAGGACGTAGATCAGGGACAGGAAGGCGCCGTACATGGAGAAACCGACCAGATTGACGGTCCGGAAGTGGCGGTCGGCCAGCAGCCGCAAATCGACCAGTGGCTGGTCGAGACCCAGTTCATAGCGAACCAGATAGGCCAGACAGGCAAGGCCACCGATCAAGGTGCCGAGGATCAGTGGCGACCCCCATCCTTGACGCGGGCCGGACGACAGGGCGAAGAGCACCCCGGCCAGCCCCAGTCCGGCCAGGGCCAATCCCACGGCGTCCAGCCTGCCGATGCCCTCTTCGGTGTGTTCCTCGAGCCACAGCCAGGCCAAGGTGATGGCCACGATCCCGATGGGGACGTTGACGAAGAAGATCCACGGCCACGACAGATTGTCGACCAGGACGCCACCGAGCACGGGACCGATGGACGGCGCCACCACGGCCACCCCGACAACGGCGGCAGCGGCCCCCGCCCGCTCGTTCTGGGGGAAGGCCCGGTACAGGATGGCGGCCCCCACCGGCATGATCAGCCCGGCCGGAAGTCCCTGGAGCAGGCGAGCCACCACCAGCCATTGCAGCGACGGGGCCAGCCCGCACAGCACGGAGGTGATGACGAAGCCGATCAGTGCCAGCATGTAGGCCCGCTTGGAACCGAAACGATCGGCCACCCAGGCTGCGGCCGGGATGCCGATGGTAAGGGTCAACAGATAGCCGAGTACCACCCATTCGACCTCGTTGGCCGGGACATCGAAGTCGTCGCCGATGGCGGGAAGGGCCACATTGACCACCGTTGCATCGAGGATCTGCACGAAGACCCCGAGCACGTAGACGACGGTTACTGCCCGCTTGTAGTTGGGACGCACCGGCCAGACGGTACCGACCCCCGGGACCGATGACCAAACCGCCGTCATTCCGGGCGCGAGCCGGTCGCGGCACCGGGGGCGACCCGGCGGAGCCTGACCCGGCCGACGTTTCGGGGACGGAGTGGGCACACTGAGTGGCGTGAGCAGCGCCACCATCCATCGCTACGGCGACGATGTCGATCAGTTCGTGCAGTACTGGTCTCCGGCCCCCGGCTCGGCTCGCACCCCATCAACCGAGCTGGTACTCATCCACGGCGGATACTGGCGGGCCCGTTACCGCCTCGATCTGATGGAACCCATGGCCCACCATCTGTCGCAGCGGGGCCGGCCGGTTGTGAACATCGAGTATCGCCGGATCGGCCAGGCCCCCGACCCGTGGTTCGCGATGGCGTCCGACATCGAGGCCGCACTCACCCTGGACCTGGCGACGCTGGAGCCAACTGGCGGGCCCACCGGCTCGGCCGGCGAGATCCGATCCCGGCGCCGTATCCTCATCGGCCATTCCGCCGGTGGCCATCTGGCGTTGTGGGCGGCGGCCCAGCCGTGGGCGGCGGCCGCCGACATCGGCGGAGTCGTGGCACTGGCCCCGGTGAGCGATCTGCTCACGGCCGATGCGCAGCGACTGTCCAACCACGCCACCGCCGAATTGTTCGGACTCGATCCCGACCGCCGTCGAGTCCGACTGCCGGTGGCCTCGCCTCGACATCTGCTACCGCTCGGTGTTCCCCAGTACGTGATCCACGGGGACCTCGACGACAGTGTCCCCCAGGCCATGTCCGTCGAGTACGCGTCGTCGGGCCGGGCGGCCGGCGACCGGGTCGAACTCGACACCCCGACCGGCGTCGACCACTTCGACGTCATCGATCCCGGCTCGGACATCTGGCCCATCATCGAGGCCGCCATCGAGCGACTGGCCGACGCCGATCCCGGTCGGGGCTGAACCCGCACCACGCGCTGCTGGGCTAAAAAGGGATGATGACCACCCGCCATTCTCTCCAGTCCGCCGCCCTGTCCCGGATCGTCCTCGCCTTGCTGCTCGCCCTGGCGCTGCTCGCCGCCGGATGCGGATCCGACGACGACGACACCACCGCCGACACCACCACGAGCACGTCGACCGGTGACTCGGACGACACCACCGACAACGACACCACCGACAACGACACCACCGACAACGACACCACCGACAACGACACCACCGACGACGACACGATGGACGACGCTCTGCCCGGGGAGCCATGGGACGGTTTCGCTTCCGAGGGCGACCTCCTGTCCGTGGTTGGCGTGGCCTACGACGACGTGCTGAACATACGGGACGTACCCGGCACCAATGCCGACATCGTGGCCACAGCCGAACCCACCGCCGACGATCTCGTGGCCACCGGGCGAGCTCGTGAGCTGCCCCAATCGCTGTGGTACGAGGTCGCTGCGGACGGCGTGACCGGTTGGGTCAGCGTTCGGTTCCTGGCCTTCATGGGTGCCACCGACGATGCCACCGCCGAGTTCCTGGCCGGGGGTCCACCTGTCGAGGCCGAAACCATGGTCGACCTGGCCCAGCCCATCATTGAGTTCTACGCCTCCGACGAGCCGCCGTCCAACATGGTCCAGTCGGTCGGGGCCAGTGTCGGCGATCTCGGCGAGATCACCTATGACGTGATCGGCATCGGTGACGACGCCATCGCCGGCTACCGGCTCCATATCTTCGGCATGCCCACCGCCAGCGGCGAAAGCTTCGCCCTGGACAGCATCGAGCGCACCTACTTCTGCTCCCGGGGCGTGAGCGGCGACTTCTGCGCCTGACGGTGGCCAATGCGGGCATGTTCCCGCCGGCCCTCACGACTCGAGCCGAGCCGCACATCGCAGCACCAGGAAGGTGAGCCATGGCGACGGGTGCCTCTTGTCGGCGAAGCTCCAGCCGCTCCAGGACCGGAACATCGACGTGGCCGTGAAGCAGCCGTCCTCGGCGGCGAGGGCACCGACCTCGTCGACCATCTGCCGGAGACGGGGTCGCGGCGAGCGGTCTCGCAGCGACCGAGCACCTCGGTGACATGAAGCATGTCGTACCAGACGAACGGGTACTTCACATTCCGGAACTCGGTGCCGATCCCGAACATCCGGAGCTTGTCGTCCGCCCGGTGTTCCCAATGGTCGAGCAGTGCGTCGATGCCGGCAGTGACGGCGGCGCCGGCGTGGACCTGGGGAACCACGGACAGGGCCTCGAGGGCCAAGGTCGTCGCCATGGGACAGGGGTCGGCCTTGCGGCCGGGACCGGAGAAGCGCGGGAGGGAGGCGGCGCCGCAAGAGCGCCGGCCGTTGTCGTCGGCCAACGCCGACACGGCCTCGACGGCCCATACCACCAGGGGTGGTCCGCTGTGGCGATGTCATCGATCCGGGGGTCGTTCCTGTCGAACCCGAAGTCGGCCAGGGTTGAGAGGGCGTGGAGCGGATGGGCGGCGTCATTGTCACGCCGCAGCGGGTAGCCGGGCCGGTCGGCGGCGTGAGCCATCAGGCGAGCCGTGGACTCGTGGCACACCATCGCCGTGCGGGCGTCGATCACGGACGGGTCATCGGCCGGGCCATACAGTGCGGCCACGGAGCCAAACCGCGAGGCCGGAGACGACCACTTTGCCCTCGCCGAGCCGACCATAGACTGAGGCATGGCGACCAATCGGGACATCCAGGCCATGCTCTCGGAGCTGATCACGCTGACCACGCTCGAGGAGGAGTCCCCCCAGTCGTTCAAGGTCCGGGCCTACGAGAAGGCCAAGCTGGCCCTGGAAGCCCACGGGGGCGACATCACCGCGCTGTCGGCCGCCGAGCTGACCAGGATCGGTGGAGTGGGCAAGGCCACCGCCACCAAGATCCGGGAGCTGATCGACACCGGCACGGTGGACAAGATCGAGAAGCTGAGGGCCAAGTATCCGCCGGAGTTCGTCGAGCTGTCCAAGATCCCCGGCATGGGGCCCAAGACCCTCAAGCTCGTCCGGTCCGAGCTCGGGGTCGAGAACCTGGAGCAGCTCAGGGCCGCCATCGACGGCCAACGACTGCGCTCGCTCAAGGGGTTGGGTGCCACCAGCGAGGCCAAGATGGCCAAAGCCATCGAGCGTCTCGGCCTCACCGGCAAGGACACCCGTACCCCCATCGCCGACGCCCTGCCTCTGGCCGAGCGTCTGGTGGCCGACCTGGAGGCCATGGACGAGGTGTCCAAGGCCCGGTACTGCGGCAGCCTGCGGCGTATGTCGGAAACCATCGGCGACATCGACATCACGGTGGCGTCGTCGAAGCCGGGGCCGGTGATGGAGGCGGTGCGCCGTCATCCCGAGGCGGTCGACATCGTCCTGTCGGGCGACACCAAGACATCGTTCCTGACCCGAACCGGGCTCCAGGTCGACGTGCGGGTGGTCAAGGCCTCGCAGTTCGGGGCCGCCACCCTCTACTTCACGGGGTCCAAGGCCCACAACATCGAGCTGCGGCAACGGGCCATGGACCGGGGCCGGCTGCTCAACGAGTACGGGCTGTTCGAACAGGACGAGGACGGGGCGGCCGGCGAACCGGTGGCCACCGGGACCGAGAAGGCCATCTACGAGGCCCTCGATCTTCCCTACATTCCGCCCCCACTCCGGGAGGCCACCGGCGAGACGTCCGGTGAGCTGCCGGACCTGATCCAGCGCACCCACATGAAGGGGGACCTTCACTACCACACCGACCGTTCCGGTGACGGCCGCTCGTCGGTGGCCGACATGGTGGCCGAGGCCGCGGCCCAGGGCTTCGACTACCTGGCCATCACCGATCACGGCGAGGATCTGGCCATCAACGGCTCAACCGCCGAGGAGATGTTGGAGCACCGGGACGTGATCGCCGGGATCCAGACCTCCTATCCCGACATGACCATCCTCTGGGGCTGCGAACTCAACATCGGGCCGGCCGGCGGGCTCGACTACGAGCCCGACTTCCGGGCCCTCTTCGAGTACACGGTGGCCTCGGTCCATTCCCACTTCGACCAGTCGATCGACGACCAGACCCGGCGGCTGATCGCCGCCATCGAGGACCCCACCGTCGACTCCATCGGCCATCTCACCGGTCGCTATATCGGGCGTCGGCCGGGGATCGAACTCGATATCGACAAGGTGCTGGATGCCCTGGTGGCCAACGACGTCGCCCTGGAGATCAACGGTGCGCTGGACCGGTTGGATGCCGCCTCCGACGTGGTCCGCCGGGCCGTCGACCGGGAAGTGAAGCTGGTGATCAACACCGACTCGCACCATGTGTCGGAGCTGGGGCGCATGGAATACGGAGTGCTCACCGCCCAGCGAGGCTGGGCGCCCCGGGAGTTGGTGCTGAACTCCTGGCCCAAGTCCCGACTTCTGGCCTGGGTCGAGAGCCACCGCTGAGCGGCGGATTCAGGCCACCGGGTTGGCGAAGCGTTCCCTCAGCTCCCGCTTCAGGATCTTGTTCGAACCGGTCTTGGGTATCTCATCAACAAAGCGATACTCCGACGGGGCCTTGTACCCGGCAAGGTGGCTGTGGGCGAACTCATGCAATTCCTCGACCGTGAGCGCCGGCTGACCCGGCTCCGGCTCGTGGGGAACGACCACGGCCAGCACCCGCTCCCCCCACTCGTCCGAGGGCACACCGATCACAGCCACCTCGAAGACCTTGTGGTGGCGCTCCAACGCCGCCTCCACCTCGGCCGGATACACATTCATGCCACCCGTGATGATCATGTCCCTCTTGCGATCACAGATGTAGTAGAAGCCCTCCTCGTCGAAGTAGGCCACGTCGCCCACCGTGTGCCAGCCGTCGAATTCGTCGGCGTCATAGCGGTCCTCGGCCTTGTAGTAGGTGTCGAACACCGACGAGGCCTTGATGAAGACCTCGCCCGGCACATTGGGTTCGGTGACCCGTCGGCGATCGTCGTCGAACAGCGCGATATCGACCTCGGGCGCCGGCTTGCCGCATGAGCCCGGTTTGCGCAGCTGGTCCCCCGGAGCCAGCACGGTGTTGACGCCGAGTTCGGTCGAACCGTAGATCTCCCACAACGACTCGGGCGGGAAGTAACCGACGTAGGCCTCCTTGAGGGCGAACGGCCAGGGGGCGGCGTTGGCGATCATGACCCGCATACACGATACGTCGTAGCGGCCCTTGGTCTCGTCGTCGAGCCTGAGCACCAGACGGATCGGCGTCGGAGCCGAAAAGGTGGAGCTGCACCGGTAGGCGTCGATGAGCCGCAGCCAGTCCTCGGGGTCGAACTTGTGCTGGACCACCACGGTCCGACCCATGAGGAAGGCCAGGTTGGCGAAGGCCGCGGGCCCCGAGTGATACAGCGGCCCACACGTGACGTGGATGTCGTCGGGCCGGTAGCCGAGCAGGCCCACCAACCCGGCGACCTGACTGCCGCCGGCCGACGGGTTCCGTACCGCACCCTTCGGGTTGCCGGTGGTCCCCGAGGTGTAGATCATGACCTTGGACGGTGCCGGGGAGGGGGGCGGCTCATGGTCGTCACCGAGGAAATCGACCTCGGCCGTCTGCCCCGGGTGCATGCCGACCGGTCGGCCGTCGGGGTCGGTCGGCCCGGGACCGGCGAAGATCACGGTGTGGGTCAGCTTCGGGGTTCGGACGTGCAGCCGCTGCAGCATGTCGGCATAGGCCACATCGGCGTAGATCAGAACGGAGTCGGAGTTGTTGATCACGAAATCGAACTCATCGTCGGCCAGCCGGTAGTTGAGTGGCACCGACACTGCGCCCACCTTCCGGGCGGCATGGCTGAAGGCCACGACCTCGATCGAGTTCTGGCCCAGCCACATGGTCTTGTCGCCGGGTTGAACCCCGACGTCGCGCAGCCCGTTGGCCATGCGATTCACACACCGATTCAGCTGGTGGTAGGTCAGGGTGCGGGCCGGCGCACCGGGCCGATCATCGATCACCGCCACCCGATCGGGGGCGGCCAGAGCCACCGCGGTCAGCGAATCGACTCCGGTTCGGTTGTCGGTGCTCATGGTCGGCTTGCGTCCCCCTTGGTCGGCTTCGGGCCGGCAGTAGTCGACATGATGGCACCCGGAGGTGACACCGGCCAAGCCGGCCAAACCCCCCGGGCCGGTCCCGAGTGGCCCACCGCCTGGGGTATACAGTGGGGTCGGCCGACGGTTGCACCGGTCGAGAGGAGTCAGGTGGACCAGCACGAGGTGGGATTCCGAACGGGTGACGAGCAGGCCCTCGCCGCCCTGTACGAGACCTACGGTCCCCTCATCCACACCTACTGCCTCCGTACCGTCGGTGCCGATCGAGCCTCCGACCTGACCCAGGAGGTGTTCATGTCGGCCTGGAAGTCACGCCGGAACTTCGATCCGGAGAACGGCACCTTCCCGGCCTGGCTCATGACCATTGCCAAGCGGCGTTGTGTTGACGACTTCCGACGGTCGGGGCGTCGGCCCGACATCGAACCCGGCGACCCCGAGGACGAACCGGTGTCCGATGTGATCAAGATCGAACGGATCGCCGACCGAATGCTGTTGGAGGAGGCGTTCGCCCGGCTCTCGGAGCGAGCCCGGCGTCATCTGGAGCTGGCCTTCTTCGAAGACCTCACCCATACCGAGATCGCCGACAAGACCGGCGTACCGCTGGGTACGGTCAAGAGCGACATCCGACGGGGCCTGGCCACACTTCGACAGCACTTCGAGCACCTGGAGAGGAAACGATGACCGGGAGCAAGGACGGCGGCGGACCGATGGCGGCCGACCGGCCCGATCTGCCGGCCGAACTCCGGGTGCTGGCCGCCGAGCTGACTCCGGCCGACCGCCGCCGTGTGCCCCCTCCCCCCGAGGTGTGGCAGAGCATCGTGGCCGCTCTCGATCTCGACCTTCCGGCGGCGGACGTCGGACCCGAGACCGGTTCATCCCGGGACCGACGGCGACCCCGGGCCGAGGTCACCGATGTCGACCCGCCACGCTCGTTCACCGACACCATCGAACTGCGGTCGGCCATGCAGCACACCCCCGAGCTGCCGCCGGTCGGGCGCAACCCGGCACGGACCTGGGTGCCGGCGGCCGCCGCCGTGCTCATCGCCATCGCCGGAACCATCATCACTTTCGCCCTCAACGACGAGGCCGAGGAGCGACTCGTGGCCGCCGGGACCCTGACCAATGAGGGACTGGCGGTGGAAAGCGATCAATCGGCCACGGCCCGGCTGATCGAGGTCGACGGGGTGGTCGAGCTCGAGGTGTCGGTGGCCGACTTCGAGTCCGAATCGGCCCGGGCCGACGGCTATCTCGAAGTGTGGCTGGCCGATCCCGACATCGATCGGGTGGTCTCGTTCGGTCCGCTCGCCCCCGGTCAGCGGTACCGGGTGCCCGAGGACCTCTCCTTCGACGACTACCCGGTGGTCGATGTCTCGGTGGAGCTGCCGGATGGCGATCCCGGTCATTCCGGCCGCAGTATCTGGCGCGGTCCACTCGAGCCGACCGTCGATCGGGGCGACGACTGAGGTCGGCCCGGCGGTAGGCCCCTCAGTCGACCAGGCCCTGGACCGAAACCGCCCCGTCCGACACCGTGACCAGAGCCTGCCGACCCGGCACCTCGGCCAGCGCGGCCAGGGCCGACTCGACGGTGTCGTCGTCGGGCGGCGGTCCGTCCCCACCGGTCCGATAGTGCACCGTCCGGCTTCCGGTCGAGCCGGCCAGCCGGTGGGCGAGAGCCCCGGCATTCTCGGTCGACAGGTCGGACACCACCACCAGGTGCTGCACACCATGGATCGCCGGGACCGGAGGTGGGGGTGAGGGGGCGGCATCCCGATCGTCGCGATACACCAGACCGTGGTAGACAGCGACCACGGCGGTGGACAGCACCAGACCGAGGGGAACCCGAAGTCGTCGGAACGTCTCGCCGCCGAGGTCGCCGCCGGCCATGTCCTCGAAGAAGATGGTCAGCATGATCACGAGCGAGATGAGCGCGACCGTGGCGCTCACCCCCAGCGTGATGATCACGTAGACCCGGCGGGAGATGGACAGCAACTCCTCGGGGTCGGCGGCGGCGTAGCGCTCGGCCCGCCTCCAGAACAACCACCACAGCGGTAGGCCCAGGATCAGGAACGTCGCCGCCAATACAATGGGATTGGCAATGGAGCTCGAGACCGCTCCGGATTCGGTGACGGCCTCCACGAAAGCCGACACCACCAGCGTCACGGCCACCGCACTGACCACAAGGCCGGCGAAGGCCACCAGATAGTTGTAGATTCGATCGACTTCGGTCCTGGCCCGTTCCCCCCTTTCACCCAGTTCGAGACGATGGTGCATCCACACGGCGATACCGACGACCAGGACGGCGATCGAGCCGGGCAGGACATCGAAATGCACGGCGGCGACATCGGCCGACGGGTCACCGAAGACCCACTGCAACACCGAGTGCAGCATCACTCCACCGGCCGACAAGGTTGCCACCAGACCGCTCAGCACCCCGGCCAGAAGCACGTACCCGTACCAGCGGCTGTCCCGGGTCGAGCGTAGTCCATGGAGCCACCACCACCAGATCCAGGCGGCGAGCCCGATCACGGCGTGGGCGGCGGCCACCACGGTGGACTCCGAGCCGGCGGCCATGACGTCGGTGTCGAACACCGTGTCGTACACCGGCCGCAGCACCGCCCGCAGGAACTCCCACACGCTGAAGGCGGCGAACCCCAGGCCTATGGCCGAGCCCGCCAGTAAGTAGACGGGAGTCCGAGCCTCGGGTCGGCGGTTCAGGTCGACCAGGGGTCGGCGCCGGTTCAGGACCCAGTGCACGCCGAGGACCGCCGACCAGGCCACAACCCGGCCCAGGGCTCGATGGTCGAGTGGGGTGTCACCCACGAGCCAGTCCGACACCTCGTACAGGTAGGCCAGGGTCATGATCAGGGCCAATGTCACCATCCCGCCCAGGTAGGCGGCCCACACGATCGACGGCTCCTCATCGGGGTCCTCGGCCAGCCGGCGCCTCGTCCACCAGGCCAGACCGGCCAGAGCCGGCACCCCGACAACGGTGAACGACAATGCCTGGGCGATCTCCAGCGGGTCCCGGGCGAGCTCCCCCGACCGGGGTACGGCGATGGCGATGAGGGCGGCGATGCCCTCGGCCACCAGGATCACCGTGGCTGCCAGCAGCACCAACCGGAACACCCGGATCACGAGCTCACGGGTGTCGCCCTCCAGCGACTCGCCGGTGTCGGGGTGGCGACGCCCCGACACCAGCCGGAAGACTCCATAGCCGACGAGAGCCAGGAAGACGAGGGGCAGGAGTCCACCGATCACTGTTCGACCTCCGTCGTCGCCGTGGTTGCCGTGGTCGGCGGGACCGTCGTCGTGGTACGGGCCGGCGGCAACGGCGGGCAGGGATAGGGCCAGGGGACCTGGTCGAACACCCAGCGGCCGTCCTCGTTGATCAGGCTGAGGGTTTCGGAAAAGGTGTCCTCGTCGCTCATCAGCGGTCCGTCATCCCACCTCTGGGTGATTCGAACCAGCACCGTGGCCCGGGAACCGTCGATGGTGACCGTGTCGAGCACGACCCGGCTGACCCGGGGTGAATAGACGTCGAGGTAGGGGCGATCGCAGTTGTCCGCCAGTTCGGCCGAGTAGAACTCGTAGGCATCGACCGAACGATTGTCGATGAGGGCCTGGAAGTAGGCCTGGACCGCGGCCTCCGGAGTGCCGGCCTCATAGTCGGTTGTGCTCCGCCCCGAACCCACGACAGCGGCCACCACCAACAAGACCAGCAGCACCGCGCCGGCGGCGAGACCGACGATGGTCCGAGTCCTCATGGCCCCATCATCCCCCTTCGCCGGTGCACTGTACCGGGACCTACGTCACCTTCTCCCGTGCCGTCACCAGGGGATACGCCGGCAGCTTTGCCTGGCCTTCGGTGGTCAGAGCAGGTGGCGGTGCCGAGGACAGAGGGTCTCGACTCCGGCCCCGAGCACGGATCCGATCAGGGTCCGGTCGCCGCCGGCGGTCAGGTCGAAATCACCTTCGACCGCGAAATCGTTCACGATACGGTTGACGTCCACTCCCTCATCGAGTCGACGACAGAACGACTGGGCCACGGCCACGTAGATCTCGGGAGACTCGTGGATGACCCCTTCGTACGGGCCGTCGGCCAACATCCGCTCCCCGGCGGCGATGAACACCACGAGGTCCTCATCGTCGATGTCGGCTCCGGCGTCGCCGTTGTCGAGGGCACCGCCATCGGCCGTCCCGACCTCGTCGTGGAAGGCCAACTCGCCGGTTGAACCGGGGCGCGACTCATCGGCCGGACTCGGCGGCGACGTGGACGACGAGACGTCCTCCGAGGAGGAGGTACAGGCGGTCAAGGCCAGGATCGCAGCCATAGCCGCCGCTGCGAGGGGGAAGCGCACGCTCACAGGTCAACCCCCGACGAGCCCAGGTCCTTCGTTCCGTCGTCCCCATCCCCGCCGTCGTCGTCCTCGAAGTCGGGATCATCGTCGTAATCGTCGTCGAACTCCGGCTCATCGTCGTCGTGCTCGAACTCGGAATCATCGTCGAACTCCGGCTCATCGTCGTCGTGCTCGAACTCGGAATCATCGTCGGAGTCGTCATCGGACGTTGTCGATCGCTTCGGGTTGCGTTCAGGGCGACGAGCGTCCCGCTCGGCCCGCCGGGCCTCCCGCTCGGCGTCACGTTCCGCCCTGCGTTCGGCTCGTGCCTCGTCCCATGCGGCATCACGTTCCGTCTTGCGCTCGGCTCGTGCCTCCTGCCGCTTGTCCCGGATCTTTTTCAGATCCTCGGCCGGATTCCGGCCTCCGACCAGGGCGGTCAGCACATCGATGGCGGCACCGTTGCCGGGCTTACTCCTACCCTCTTTGGGATTCCAACGGGCAAGGACCGCCTCCAGTGATGCATGAGCCTTCTCGAGATCATCGTCGAGATCGGCGTCAGAATCCTTGTCCGGGTCTTCGTCCAGGTCCTCGTCGCCGTCCTCGTCCCCCGACTCACTCGATTCGTCGGAGTCGCCCACATCATCAACGGCGTCGCCCAGATCCTCGGCTTCCTCCGCCGCCTCCTCGGCCACCTCGAGCACCTCGTCGATCAGATCCTCGTTCGGTGCATCCTCCTCGGTCTGGGCCCCGGCCGGGCCCCCAACCACAAGAAGTAGTCCCACCGACAGTGTCACAATTTTTCTCAGCACCTCCGACACATCGTCGGCGGCGCCGACAGCTTGACCCATCCGGGCCGTCCAGCCTACTTCCCGGACGTGGGCCGCGCCGTGGTCGACGTGGTGCGTGATGTGGCAGGCGGGGCCTGGGGCGGCGGCTTGGGTAGCGGAAGGCTGGCCATGTCGAACGACTTCGACAACCTGGCCGCCCGATTCTCGGCCTTGATCTCCTCGGCCACTTCCTCCCGGTGGATGATAATGGACCGGGGGGCGTCGATGCCCAGCCGAACGTGGTCACCTCTGATCTCCACAACCCGGACTACGACATTGTCACCGATGATGATGGCCTGCCCTTCGCGTCTGCTCAGAACCAGCATCAGGCCGCCATCTGGGTCCGGGTCGAATACTCGCTGTCGTCCAGCACCAGTTGACACCCGTGCCTGGTTCGCGAGTTGACCACCAGAGGGCCGAGCAGGTTGGCGGTCACCTCGGGATACTCCGAGTCCTCGACGGGCCGTACCGAGACCAACACCATGATCTCCACCTCCTCCGGATCCTTCAGATCAAGCTCCTTCTCCACCTCATCGGGAATCAGTAGGTCGTAGTCGGGCCAGAAGAGCCAGGGGTCGGTGACGACAAAGGCCACATCGGGATCGTCGGCTGATTGCAGCCAGTAGTACGGGCTGTCTTCCTGTTCAAGTAACACCAAGGATGTCGTCGATTCCTCCAAGCCCAGAAGCCCCTTTTCGAAGTGAATGAGGACATCATCTGGTAGCTCTATATCACCGAATCTGGTGGAGGTGATCTTCACGGTTTCGATCCTACTCTACGGGAGTATTGACGACGGGCTTCTGGGTGTTCAACTCATCGTCCGGGGGCTCGGGGTGGTGGGGGCGGAACAGTATCGACTCCATGATCCGCATACCGACATAGCCGACGAGCAGTGCGGCCACGTACCGGGCGAGCACGTACTCGACGGAATAGTCGCCGAAGAAGGCGGCGTACATGGCCTTGGCGTTCATGGCCATCGTGAGGATCAGGACACCGGCCACTCCCAGAGCTCGAAACCGGCGCTGGTCCATGGCCCTATCCATGGCCGCCTCCGCCCCCCTCTCCATGGGCAGCATCGATTCGGATGGCCACGATCAGCTGCGGGGTCATCTCCATGCCCAGGATGGAGGCGATGGGTAGACCGGCATCGAGGGCGGCACCGATCTTCGACGACGGCGGGGCCTCGATCAGATCGACCATGGCCGGGACCGGGGCGAAATGGCAGAGATCGACCAGGGCCTCCATGCGGTCCAGGTTGTCGGTGACCAGATGCACGGCATCACACTGGTCCAGGCTCAGCTCGGTCAGGAGCTGGGGATCGAACTCGTCGGCCGGGTAGTCGACCACGATGGAGCCGGCAATGTCCAGCTGGCGCCACCGACGACACCGCTCCAACGCCTCGTCGAACGAATTGGTGGTGGCCCATCGAGGACCCAGATCCTGTTCCGGACTGAGATGCATGACGTCATGGGGCTCCCTTGGACCGAACCGGCGCTCAACCGAGGTGGCGGCGGCATAGGGGCCGATGAACCACGCCACCCTGGCCCCGGCCACGGTGGGGCACTGCCATCCCCGAGCCGACAGCATGGCGCGCCATAGCAGGCTGCGACGACCCGAGTTCGGCCTGCCCGTAGGCTGTTGTCGTTGCGGCTTGGCCGGCACCTGGGGCACATCCCGGTTCTGGGTCGAGACCTGCGGCCGTTTGTCCTGCTCGGGCTGATCGTCAGGAGGCTGTTCGTGAGGACTTTGATCCTCACGAACCCGATCGTCACCAAGCGGATCGACACGAACCTGATCGCGAGGAGGCCGATCCTCGCGAACCCGATCGTCACCAGGCGAATCGACACGGGTCTGATCGTCGTCGGGCCGCTCGAAGTCAGGCCGATCATGTCGAGGCGGATCGTGGCGGGATGAGTCGTCCTGCGGCGGCTCCCAGGCCGGCGCCTCGGGAAGACCCGGCTCCAGGCGGGCCGGCCGGTACGGAGTCTCCTGTTCGACCCGGGGGACGTCGATCCGGTGGGTCGGGGGCGGTTGGCGGGGGCTGTCGGTCCTGCGTCGTCGGTGCTCGGGTCGGGCCTCGATCTGGACGGTGTCGTCGTCGAGGTAGTGATTGAGAACCGAGTCGAAGTCGTTACCGCCCAGAGAGATCGAGTCGCTCTCGGCCACCCTGGACAGGTACTCCTGGGTGCTCACGTGTTCGGCCCGCTCGAGCAGCGCATTCTGAATCGAGGTGTTTCCGGTCGCCGGCTCCTGGGCCCGCCCTTCGAGGGAGCCGGCCCGGGATTCGGGCACCGGGGAAACCTGAGGGGCAGGACCGGTGCCCGGACTCCGGGTTCCACCATCCTGGGTGGTCGTGGCGCCGGTTCGCCTATCGGCCACAACCTCGTAGTGTTCGTTGGTGAAGAAGCCGGCGACACCGCCGGATCGAACCTTGTTGGCCTCGACAATTGCGGCATCCTCACCCAGTTCGTCACGCACTTTGCGCAGCAACGGCCCGAGTTCAGGCCCGGAGTAGTGCTGGGGTTCGTTCATAATTCACTGTCCCTCGGGTATCAATACGGATGTGATTGCCCAACTCCTCAAACGCCAGCAGTAGACAATCCATATCGGTCAAAGCCATCAGGTTCTTCAGTGGACGGCGCAAGAGACGGGCCGTGACCAGGGCCGGCGACACCCCGGTCTGCTCAACTTCGGTGATGGTGGCCCGCAGCGCCTTGAGCACCTCATTGAGGGCATCCGGCTCCAGGGCGAAGTCGAGACCGTTGTGGGTGGGATGGAGCGACTGCAACAGGGCGTGCTCCAGCATGGGGTCGAGTACCACCACCGGCAGGCTGCCGTCGGGGTTGGTCCGCTGCTGGGTGATGGCCGGTCCCAGCGCAGTTCGAACCGCATCGACCAGCTCGGACAGCGATCTGGTCTCCCGCGCCCGCTCCCCAATCACGTCGAGAATGCGGATGATGTCGACCACGGCAACCTGCTCGGCCAGCAGTTCCTGCAACACCCGCTGGACCTCGGCCACGGTGATGTCGCTGGCGGTGAGTTCGTCGACCACGGCCGGATCGGTCCGACGTACCAGTTCGATGAGCGACTTGGTCTCGGTTCGCGACAGCAGGGCCGGGGCCTGACGCCGTACCACCTCGGCCAGGTGGGTGGTGATCATCGACGACCGGTCGACCAGCGTGGCCCCGTAGGCGTCGGCCAGCGATCGATGCTCGGTGGGCAGCCACTTGGCCGGTAGTCCGAACACCGGCTCGGTGGTGAGCTCGCCCGGGAACCGGTCGAGGTCCTCGGCGATCACCAGCACATGGCCGGGCGGTGCCATCCCCCGCCCCATCTCCACCCCGTGGACCGTGATCACATACTCGCTGGGTTGCAGGTCGAGAGAGTCCCGGGTCCGCACCGGGGGGATGATGAGCCCGATCTCCATAGCGATCTTGCGCCGCAGGGCTCGCACCCGATCGAGCAGATCACCGTCGCTTGAGCCGTCGACCAGGTCGACCAGATCCACGGCCAGGGTCAGGGCCAACGGTTCGGGCCGGATCTCCACCGCCAACTGTTCGGCCTCGTCCATTTCCTCGTCGGGGTCGGTGGTCTCGATGTCGACCACCTCGGGCTCGGCCTCGACCAGCGTCTGCATGCGCCGGCTGACGGCGAACATGAGGCCGCCGACGGTGGCGAAGGGCAGGATGGGCAGCCCGGGGGCCAGGCCGAGGGCGCCGACGGTCAGGCCGCCGTAACGTAGGGCCCGCCACTGCTGGCCGAGCTGGCGGGTAACCGAATCGCCCAGGTCGGAGCCACCGGCAGTTCGGGTGACGAGGATGCCGGAGGCCACCGAGATCAACAGGGCCGGGACCTGGGACACCAGACCGTCACCCACGGTCAGAATGGAGTACTTGGCCACGGCATCGGCAAAGGACAGTCCCTGCTGGGCCACACCGATGGCCAGGCCGCCGATGAGGTTGATGAGGGTGACCAGTACGCCGGCGATGGCATCGCCCTTGACGAACTTGGAGGCGCCGTCCATGGCCCCGTAGAAGTCGGCCTCCCGGGCCACCTCTTCCCGGCGGCGGCGGGCTTCGTTCTCATCGATGAGTCCGGCACCCAGGTCGGCGTCGATGGCCATCTGCTTGCCGGGCAGAGCGTCGAGCGTGAATCGGGCACCGACCTCGGCCACCCGGGACGCACCGTTGGTGATGACCACGAACTGGATGACGACCAGAATCAGGAACACCACCAGCCCGACCACCACCGAGCCGCCGACCACGAACGAGCCGAAGGCCTGGATGACGCCGCCGGCCTCACCGCTGCCGAGGATGAGCCGGGTGGTGGAGACATTGAGGGCCAGGCGGAACAGGGTGGCGATGAGCAGCAGGGAGGGGAATGCGTCGAGGTCGATGGAGCGCTGGGCCAGGATGGTGGACAGCAACAGCATGACGGCCAGGCCGATGTTGATCGACAGCAGCACGTCGATCAGGGCCCCGGGCAGGGGCAGGATCATGAGCCCGACCACGCCGATCACACTGGCGGAAACCAGCGCACCTCCGAATCGGGAACTTGGCATGGTCGGTTCTTCTTGCTCCGGGTTCGGGGCCGTGGGCCATTCGGCCCACAAACCCACGTCAGCTCATCGGACTACCATCGGCCGATTCGGTGATCGGCTTAACGGAGCCGTTGGCGACCGATCCGGCGATCTCCATCACCGATCGGGCTCGGCCGTCGCATGTCCTACTCACCTTCGCCGACTACCAACGCCCGGTCGGCGACAAGGGTGACATCGGTAATCTCGGTTCACGAACTCGAGGGGGAATCACCCGTTCCACCGGGAAGAACCCACCCTCGCCGCCATCGCCGCCACCGATCTTGTGAAGAGATCGGCGTTGTGTCGCTCGATCGCAGCTACGACTACCCCGCGATCCGGGCCCGGCTCCACGCCTATGGGCTCTGCGATCTTGACATCCAGAAACGAGGCACCAAACCCAACCCGGGCGAACCACATCGGCTCACTCTCGGGCTGCGCTGGATTGTCGAAGCCGCCAACTCCTGGTGGTCGAATTACGGACAGCTCCGCCACAACACCGACCGCCGCGAACGCCACCGCCACGCTGCTCTCCGACTCGCCACCACCGTGCTGATCATCGGCCGATTACTCGACTACCGAAACCGATGGAGCCCGACCCCGACATGAACACCTATCCGCTCACGTCCTTAGCTTGTGATTAAACCTTGGTTGGGGGTCTGGCGGTCTTCTTGATGGCGGGGTGGCGTTGGCGGGGGCCGGTTTGGGTGCCTTTTGGGCGGCCGGGGCCGGCTCGGGAGGGTTTTGGTGGGTTGGCGGGTGTGCCGAGGTGTGCGCGAAGTTGGCGAAACCCTCGGCGGACTCGTGTGGGGGTGAGTTGTTGGGTGGTGCGGGGGCGTTCCCATGGGAGGCGGAGGTCTTGGACGAGGCCTCGGGCGAGGCGGAGTTGGGTGTAGGCGGCGATGGTGAGCCAGGTCCATCGGTCTGCTTGTTCGGGGGTGGCGACCGACGGGGTGGTCCAGCCGAGGGTGTGTTTGACGAAGCGGAAGGTGTGTTCGATGTCGAAGCGGCGTAGGTAGGCGCGCCGGGCGAGGTTGAGATCGGGTGGGTGGGGGCCGGAGTGCCAGAGCCAGAGGGTTTTCTTTGTGCGGGCGGTGGGTTTGGGGAGGTGTTCGACATCGACGCGTATGACGGTGCCTTCCACGATTGGTGGCTGGGGGTGGCCGCTCCAGTGGCCGCGACCGACGAGGCGGGGGTGCATGTGAGCCCAGGCGGTCACACAGATGGTGCCGTAGCGGGTGTCGCTGGTGGTAAGAGTGTGGTCGGGTTCGGGCCAGGTGGAGGGATCTGAGCATTTCATCTTGGGTCCGTGGCGGGGTGGTCGGCCGCCGGTCGAGGGGGGCCGGTTGGGTCGTGGTGGCGCTGGGGCGTAGAAGACCCGGTCGTCACGGATGCGGGTGATGGTCTGAGCGCGGGTGCCGGTCAGTTCCCATCCGATGGCGATGGGGTCGTATCCGGCGTCGAAGACGAACAGCGGGACTTCGGCGTCACACGGGAGTAACTCGACGAGCCGGCGGACCTGGTCGACGGTGGCCATGGTCGTGTTGGCTGTTGGGGCGATGCGGGTGACATCAACTGGTGCGGTCCAGCTATCGGGTGTCCAGTTGAGCTGGGCGGCCCACTGGAATGACCAGCCGGCAACGATCGGCTGGCCGGCGGAGTGCTTTGATGCCGAGTAGTAGAAGCCCCGTTCGGGGCTGCACTCAGCGTCACAGCGGTCCCATGTCGAGGCGTCGATGGCGAACACCAACGGCCAGTCCGCACCACGGTGCGAGATCAGCAACCGCGTGAGCTTTTCGGTGTCGATGCTTCCGTGGGCGAGCGCCTTGTAGAGGCTGCCATGGGAGCGGCGAAACTCGGGCTCGAGACTCAACGCTGGTGTCGAGTGGACCGGGCCCGCAGCGTTCAGTCGGGCGTCGCAGAGCTCGAACAGGGTGTCGCCCCATCGGTTCAGGCACCCGTAGAGGCCTGTTCGGAACGACTTGAGGAGGAGACCCATGGCCCGTGCCACACCCGCTGAGCAACTCGCCCGCTACGACAACCGGTACCGGGCCCTCGCCGCACAGCTAGCCGACATCGGACCGATCTCGTCGGGTTCACTCACGCGGCGCTACACCCGCTGCACCTCACCGGGATGCAAGTGCCGCGCCGACCCACCCCGCCCGCACGGGCCCTACTGGCAGCTGACCCGCAAGATCGACGGCAAGACCGTCACCCGCCGGCTCACCCCCGCCCAAGCCAAGCTCTACCAAGAGTGGATCGCTAACGACCGCCGCCTCCGCCGCATCACCGACCAGATGCGCACCATCACCGCCAAAGCAGCCGAGATCCGCCTCAACGAAGTTTAATCACAAGCTTAGTGGAAGTCCTCTATTATTATGAGATAACTAATTGGAACTCGAACTTACGTTTGCTATACTGGACGTATGAAGGAAGGCGGATCATCAGCAGAACCACACAGCGCCAATCTGACGGCGCTGGACCGTGGTCTCGATGGGTTGTTGGCTATCGACCTCGACGTTTTGCCTGCGGGCGAACTGTTGGATCTGGCGTGCCAAGTACAGAAGCTGTCGGCTCGCTTGGACGCCGTCCGGTCGAAGGTCTTGGCCGCGGCCGACACCGCCTCGGACGCTCCCGCGGCCCGGCGGGAACTCGGGTTTCGTACCACGTCCCAGGTTGTGGCGTCGGAAACCGGAGCGCCGGCCTACCTGATTCGAACTTCCACCGCCATCGGGCGGTGGCTCGCTGCGTTCCCGGTGTTTGCTGCTGCGGCTGTCGAGGGTTTGTTGACCGAACGCCATCTGCGTGACCTGCGGTCGGCGGACAAGCCTCACCGCCACGACGCGTTGGTGGCCTCGCAGGATGAATTGGTGGATGCGGCTCGGATCCATGACTTTGTGGAATTCACCAACCGGTTGACGGTGTGGTTGATCAACCACACCACCCTCGGAGAAGTCGCCGAGCAGGTCAAGAAGACCTCGTGTACCTGGAACACGAACACTGACGGGTCGATCGATGGGCGGTTTCATCTGGACCCGTTGTCGGCTGTTGCGGTGGGCAAGGCGTTGGGTGATGAGATGCAGCACCTGTTCCGCCAGCAATCCGAAGACAACGGCACCTCGGACACCGCCAACCGGCGGCGGGGTCAAGCGTTGGTCGGTCTGATCGTCGGTGGCGCCGAAGCGCCCGGGTCGGCCACGACCACCCCACTGGTCAACCTGGTCATCGGGCAGAAGATCTTGGAGAACCTGTTGGAGCGGTTCCTCGACCCCAACACCCCGGCCGTACCGGTTGATTTCGATGACCCGGATTTCCGGTGCGAAACCATCGATGGGACACCCATTCATCCGGATGCGGCGTTTGCGGCGGTGGCGGTGGCTGAGTTCGAACGAATCGTGCTCGATGCGAAGTCTCGGCCGATCGATGTGTCGGTCAAATCACGAGGGTTCCCGCCGTGGATGAAACGAGCGTTGCTGATCGCAGCCAGAGGAAGATGCGGAATCAGAGCGTGTGATGCGTGCCACTACTGGTTGCAAGTCGACCATGTGAACCCCCACTCCAAGGGTGGAGAGACGCGCCTCGACAACGGTCAGATTCTGTGTGACCCGGACAACAAGTGGAAGCGCGATCTTGTGGCGGCCTGACGCCGACCGAACAAGCAATCCGCCCCCACGACCAGCAACTTGAAAACCGAATAGACCGGGCTCGACCACCCCTATGTCTTGACCAGGTCCGAGGCCCGGGCAAGGGCCGAGGCCGGCACGTTGACCCGGCGGATGATCCCGGAGAGGGCGCCGGGCTTCGTCTGCATGACGAAGGCCAGCACCAGGGCGACGGCCTGGTACAGCTCGACCGGCACCTCCTTGCCCACCTCGGTGGTGTCGTAGAGCACCCAGGCCAGGGCCCGGCTCTCCACCATGGGTACGCCGTGTTCGGTGGCCGCGGCCCGGATGCGTTCGGCCACGTCGTCCCTGCCCTTGGCCGCCACCTGTGGTGCCCCGGTCTGCTCGTTGTACTTCAGGGCCACGGCCACATGGATCGGGTTGACCACCACCACCGATGACTCCTGCACTGCGGCCAGCATCTGGTTCCGGCTGAGCTGGCGGTGGGCCTGACGGCGCCTGGCCCGGACCTCGGGGTTGCCCTCGGCGCTCTTCATCTCCTGCTTGACTTCCTGCTTCGACATCCGCAGCTTGCGTTCGGTCCGCCATCGCTGGAAACCGATGTCGGCCAGACCGATCAGCAGACCGGCCACCGCCAGCAGGCGCAGCAGCATGATCACATCGGCCCCGGCGACGGCCGCACCCTGCCGGGCCCCGACCATACCGCCCCGGAGGTGGTCGGCGGCCACCGACGGCACCACCAGGAACACCACCACTCCCAGCATGATCAGCCGCAGCATGGACTTGGCCGTGTCGACCAGGGAGTCGGGCGACACCAGGCGTTTGAACCCCTGCTTGGGCGACAGTCGCTCCAGCTTGGGTTTGAGGGCTTTGCCCGACAGCATCACCCCGCCCTGGACCGCCAGACCGGCCGCCACCATCACGAACAGCACAAGCATCATGGCGATGATGAGCACCGCCAGTTCGATCACCAGGCTCCACAGCGAGCCCAGCACCGGTTCAAGGTCACCCTCGGATGACATCTCGATGATGTCGATGGACTGGGTCTCCATCACCAGCATCAGCTGGCCCACCAGCGGGGGCAGGAAGAAGGTGGCCGCCACCAGCACCGACCACTGGACCACATCCACCGAGCGGGGGATCTGCCCCTCGGATCGGGCCTCCTTCCGCCGCTTCGGTGTGGGCTTCTCGGTCTTTGAACTCTTGTCCTCGGCCATCGCTCACCCAGCCGACAACCCGGCCGTCGTATGACCATCGGCAGTTGGGGCTGTGGGCTTGAGCGGCCGGCCGTGACCGGCCGGGGGTCAGTCGTCGCCGACGTCGTTGGGGTCGATTTCGCCCCCCGGCAGCGTGCTGGCTTCGAGTTCCAATGCGGCGACGACACCGGCGTGGTCCGAGTACCACAGGCCGTCTGCCGTCTTCCCGATGATCGTTGCCGTATCGGCGGCGACGAGTTTTGTGCCCCGCTTGCGGTAGAAGACGTGGTCGATGCGTTGATCCAGCTCGCTGGTGGCATTGTTCAGCAGTTCGGGCTGGCAGCAGGTGAAGCCGTCGCCCCCCTGCCAGGTGTCGGCATAGCCGCGGTCCTTGAAGGTGGCATACGTGGTCTCACCGGGCTCGGAATTGAAATCACCGACCACGATGAGGGGAAGGGGCTCGAAGTAGAGACGGTCGACAAGTTCGGCCGCTTGAACCTCCTGACAGATCACCAAGCCCGACGGGGTGACGCAGGGTGCGTTCTGCACTTCGAGATGGGTATTGACGAAGCGGAACCGGGATCCGTCGACCACGGCGTCGACGGCGGTGTAGCCACGGGTGAACTCGATCGGGAAACCGCCGAGGCTTGCCGTGAAGTTGACGGCGAAGTTGTCGCTCACGGGGTTGGAGACCGTCGTGGTTTCGGTGTTATGGATGATCACATCTCGATCGACGACTCGGGCGAAGATCCCGTTCACCGGATCGATGGGGACCGTGACGTCGGCGTTGACCACGAACGACGAGACGGCGTAGGTCTCGCCCCGGGCCGCCAGGTTGCCCATAACGATGTCCAAGTAGTCGATGGTCTGCAGCACTTGGCCTTGCGAGTCGAAGACGACAATGCGTGTCACCTCCTGCAGTCCGACGAGATCGGGGTTCAGCTCGTCGACCTTCTCGGCGAACACGGCGGCCCGGGCCGGGAAGTTGGAGGCAAGGGCGGTCTGGAAGACGGCGGCCGGAGACTCACCCTGGAGGATCCGGTCGAGGTCGGCCCCGATGTACAGGTTTTGCGTCATCACCTTGACGTCGATGTCGGTGTCGGTGGCCGCCGTCGCCGGTGCCGCCACCGACAGTGAACAGAGCGCAGCCAGCACCGCCACCAGGAGTTTCCAGGACCTCATTCCGCCTCGCCTTCCGTTGACCATCCGTCAACTAACGTCGTTAGGGTGCGAGGGTAGGTGTGTTGATGTCTCGACAATCACCGGGGGGGCAGCTTGTCCCGTGCCGTTGGTCCCGATGGCCCCTCTGAGTGCCCTCGAGCAGGTCACAGAACCGGCGTCAGACTCCCAGCAACCGCAGTGACCACATCACGGAGCGCTCGGCCAGGACCGATACGGCGCGCACGGCCAGGGGCAGCGACACCGTCAACACCAGGATCATCACCATCGACTTGGCGGCGAAGCCGAGGATCATCACATTGAGTCGGGGGGCGGCCCGGGTGGCCAGGGCCAGGACGGCCTCGGTCATGGCCAACGCCACCAGCACCGGCAGGGCGATCTCCACCGCGGCGATCAGCAGGTCCCCGGCGGCCTTGGCCGCCACCTCGGGGATGGCGTCGACCCGCAGCCCCGACACCGGTGCCACCTCGAAGCTGCGGATCAGGCCTCGCATCATCAGCAGATGGCCGTCGACAATGAACAGCCCGGTGAGAGCGATGAGCTGATGCAACCGGCCAACCGGGGCGGCCTCGACCTGGGTGATGGGGTCATAGAGCACGGCGATCCCGATACCGGAGATGACGTCGATCATGGAGCCGGCGGCCTGGATTGCGACCATGAACAGCTGGATGACGACTCCCATGGCCACCCCGGCCGCGATCTGGTAGACCATGGCCCCGACCAAAGCCGGCACCGTGGGCTCGATCACCGGTCCGGTCTGCTCGTACACCACCGGGGCCACGGCGGCGGCCACCGCAACCGACAGCGCCAACCGCATACGCAGGGGCACGCCACCGCCGTTGAACGGTGGGGCGAACTGCATCATGGCCAGCAGGCGGGCCGACAGCAGCAGGAAACCGACCAGTAGCGACGGATCGACCGGGAAGGTCAGCACGGCGTCATCATCCCTTGATCAGCCGATGATGCCCGGAGCCGACTCGATGAGCTGACGGGTGAAATCCACCATCTGCTGCAGCATCCACGAACCCGAGAGCACGATCACGGCCCCGACGGCGATGAACTTGGGTACGAAGCTGAGGGTTTGCTCCTGGAGCTGGGTCACCGACTGGAACAGCCCGACCAAGACGCCGACCCCGACCGCGGTGAGCAGGATGGGGGCCGAGATACGGGCCGCAATCCACATGGCCTCGGACACGATTTCGATTGCCTGGGTTTCAGTCATGGGCCGCCACTCCTGACACGTTCATCGGCCGAACGGCCGACTAATTGAAACTGGTGAGGATGGTCTGCACGATGAGCGACCAGCCTCCGACCATGACGAACAACAACAGCTTGAACGGCAGCGACACGAACACCGGGGGCAGCATCATCATACCCAGCGACATGAGCACGGCCGAAACCACCATGTCGATGACCAGGAACGGGATGAAGATCACGAACCCGATGAGGAACGCCGTCTTCAACTCCGACAACAGGAAAGCCGGGATGAGGGTGGTGAGGCTGATGTCGGACTGGTCCTCGGGCCGTTCGGCGTCGGTGGCGTCCAACATGAGCTCCAACTCCGAGGTCCGGGTGTGGGTCAGCATGAACTCACGCAACGGTTCGGTGCCCAGTTCGTAGGCCTCGGACTGGTCGATGGTGCCGTCCAGGTAGGGCTGGAGCGCCACCTCGTTGATCTCGTTGAGGGTGGGGGCCATCACGAACAGGGTCAGGAACAGCGACAGCCCGACCACCACCTGGTTGGGCGGAACACCCTGCAACCCGAGGGCGTTTCGGGTCAGCGACAGCACCACCACGATCCGGGTGAAGCTGGTCAACATGATGATGATCGAGGGGGCCAGCGACAGCAGGGTCAGGACGATGATGATGATGACCGACTGGCTGGGACCCTCCCCTCCCCCGTCGACGGTGATGGTGAACGGCTCGTCCTCATCCACCGCGTCGGGGTCGGCATCATCGCCACCCACCTCGGGCACCGTGGGTGGCGGTGGTTCGATGTTGTCGGGCAGATCCTGGGCCGCGGCCGGGGAGACGAGCAGCAATGGTCCGAGAAAGGCCAAGAGCGCCAAAACCAGAACGGCCGCCCACCTCATGGGGGGCGGATCGGCTGGACAGGCTTCGGTTGGTCTCACCGACCGCCTCACCATCCTGACCTACCCCGCGCCCCGGCGCACGGTGCGTTCCCGCAGGCTCTCGAGTAACCCGGGATCGGTGATGTCGACAGTGGCGTCGGCTGGGTCATCAACTCCACCGGCAGCCAGGTCGGCCATGAGCTCGTCGCCCTCGGCCAGCACCTGCACCCCCTGTTCGCCCACACCGAGCAGCAGTTGCCGTTCGCCCACCCTGACCAGCACCAGGGAGGCCGAGCGGTTCAACGCCCGTTGAGCCTGGACGTGGATCGGCCCCCGAGCGAGCGTGCTGAAGCCACGGTTCCTGGCCACCTTGGCCAGGGCCCACAACAGCACGCCGACCACGACCAACGAGGCCAGCATGCGCACCAGCAACAGCGCCGACTCGCCCATATCAACCCCGGTCGGGATCGATCATCTCGGTCACCCTGATGGCGTATTCGTCGTCGACCACCACCACCTCACCCCGGGCCAGTAGGGTTCCGTTGACCCGCACGTCGATGGGGGCGCCGGCGGCCCGGTCGAGTTCGACGACCGAGCCGATCTCGAGCGACAGGACGTCGGACACACTCATCGACGTCCGGCCCAGCTCCACGGTGACGCTGAGCTGAACGTCACGCAGCCGGGTGAGCTGAGAGGCGTTGGCCGACATGGAGGAGATCGTGCCCCCGGCGGCGGCCCGTACGGCATCGGCAGCCTGGTCGGGGCCACTGCTGCGGCGGTCCTCGGACCAGACGATGGCACCGATGATCTCACCGTTGCCGGAGATGGGGAAGACGCTGGCCGGCGCTCCGACCGAGCCGACGAGATCGTTGAGGTCGGCCACCGGATCCATCGGTCGCAGAGCCAACTCCGGTCGAACCCGGCTGATGGCCCCACCGATGGACTGGATGATCGAGTCGGCCTGAATGGCAGGCTTGTCGGCCACAGCCGCCACCAACACCGGGACCCCACCGTCGACGCCGGCCAGATTGACCATCGGCCCGGGCAATGACGAGGCGAGTCCGGGGTCGGGGGAACCGAGCTCGAGACCGACTTTGGCCAACGCGCCGGCCAGCTCCGAAGTTGTTTCCGCGGTCAGGGTCACAGTACGCCTCCTGGCGATCGGTTCGGGATGTCGACGACTTCGGCCACCAACCGTTCGCCCCGTTGGCCGGCCTCGACCAGATACAGGGCCTTGCCTCCGATCTCGGCCACCAGAGGCCGGTGCACGGGATGGCCGGTGCGCAAGACATCGCCCTCGGCCAGCATGGTCACCGTGCCGGCGTCCACCGGGAACGGGTTGAACCGAACAATGGCCTCGAGTTCCACACCGGCCAGCACCTGGAGGGCCTGGGGCGAGGTGCGGCCCTCGGATTTGGATCGGGCACCGGCCTGGCGGCGGTCGACGAACTCGGCAAAGGTCTGCAGCGACACAGCCGGCAGCCCGACGGCGATGACACCCTGGTTCGTCCCGGTGTCGATGCTCAGCTCGAAGAACGTCAACTCCGCCTCCGCCCCGCTGATGGCAGGCTCGGCCCCTTCGACGTGGATGATGCGGGCGCCGCTGCCCAGGAACAACTGCGAAGTGGTCAAGTCGATCAGAGGATCGAGGATCAGGTGAATGACCGAGAACTCGAGCGGGGTGAGGGGCCGCATCGGCCCGATCTCGATGGTGGGGTCACCGAGGAGGTGAACCAGGATCGACAACGAAACCGAATGGTCGATCATGATCATGCCCCGCTCCCGCCAGTTGGTGAGATGAAGCAGGGCCCAGTCGGCGCCGCGTGCGGGGTCGGGCCGACCGACCCGTAGCTCGCCGGCCGACACCGACCAGCCGGCATTCCAGTTGGACAGTAGCTCGGTGGTGTGGCGGGCGATCTCGCCCGCCGTCTGCCGGAACGCCTCGGCCCGATGTGTGGTCAGCCAGACCGAGCGTCCGAAGTCGTAGGCCTCGATACCGCCATCGCCGGCATCGTCGGCGATGGCAGGGCCCGAGGCACTGTCTGCGGTGTCCGCCGCTTCTTCGCGTTCAGCCATCCCGCATCTATCGGTGCCGACCCAGCCGGGTTGAGCACCGGTCGACCACGACGGTGGCCCCCGTCCTCAAGTCGGTACCACTTCGTTCCGACCATCATCATGTGCAAGGGGATGTCGTCGTGCCCATCGGCCTTGGCTTCGACCATCGAAGCGGTGAAGGGCCTGCCGCGTCCTCAACGCCGAACCCATCGGACTCGAGTGGGCTTTCGACCGACGAACAGCAGATGGTGGTGGACAACCTGGGCCTGGTCCATCACATCGTGACCAGGGTCATGCACCGCTTCCCCAGCGACTATGCCCGGGATGACCTGGTGCAGGTCGGCACCCTGGGCCTCATCGAGGCGGTTCGCCGGTTCGACCCCAACCGGGGTGTTCGCTTCTCGTCCTATGCCGGTCGCCGCATCGAGGGCGCCATCACCGACCACCTCCGCTCGACCGATTGGGCACCCCGTTCGGTCCGCAGCCAACAACGGCGCCTGGCCTCGGCCGAGGCCCATGGTGCCCGCACCGATGAGGATCTGAGTCGGATGTCGGGGCTGGACGTCGAGGCCATCCGCCGGACCAGGGCCGACATTCGCCAGGCCAACCTGGACTCGTTCGAACGCCGGAAGGCCGGCGGCGTCGACGTGGTCGGTGCGGACGGAGTCGATGAGAACCTGCTGCACCGGGAGCAACTGAGCGAGCTTCGACAGGCGCTGGAGACACTGACGCCACGGCACCGACTCTTGGTCGAGTCCCACTTCCTGGATGGTCGCTCCCTGACCGAGATCGGTGAGTCGATGGGGGTGACCCAGTCCCGGGCATCCCAGCTCAAGTCGGAGGCTCTGGCCGAGCTGCGACGCATCATGGCCCGTTCGGCCCACGTCTGAAGATTTCTCCTAATGACGGCTTATGGCGTGCCGAGTTCTCTGATATGCAGACCATTGACGCCAAAAGCCTTCCTCGTTTGGGGGAACTTCTCTGGGCGTACCGTCGGGCTCTCGATCGACTGGAGTTCTGCCTGGCCATCCAGCTTCGTCTCTCGGCCGACGGCGACAACCGATGGGGCGGGCATGTGGCCGATCTCGTGGCCGAGGTGGCCGAACGTATCGGTCTGCTCGACCTCGAGCGTGATGTCATCCTGGGCGACGACCTGTTGAGGTTGCGGGACATCATCACCCGGGTTCCCGAACCGTGGCCCGCCATCTTCACCGATCACGAGCAGGAACTCCAGGCCGTCACCGAGCGAATCCAGCGGCTCATGGCCCGGCACGAGATCGCCCTCGATGAACACCGGGCCAGCCTGCAACGGCTCACCGATCTGGTGTCACCCACCCCGGCGACCCAGACCTACGACCAGCGGGGTCGCACCCACACCTCGATCGACCGCAGCGCGGTCCTGTTCGACGGGAGAGCCTGATGGCCGGCTTCTCCACCCTCAACACCGCCTACACCGGCCTGGCCACCCAGGCCCGCCGTATCGATGTGATCGGCGAGAACATCGCCAACGCATCGACGCCCGGGTACCGGCGTCGCCGGGTTGACCTGGGCGCAATCGAGGGGCCCAACGGCGTCGGCATCTACAGCGGAGCCGATCGCACCGGGCGTGGGGTGGAGATCCGATCAATCGACCGGGTTCTCGATCCGGTGCTGGAACGCCATGCCCGGGCCGAGGCCGGTCGGGCCGCCGACTTGAAGGTCGGAGCCGAGGCCCTGAGTGAACTGGAATCCCGTTGGACCTCCTTCGGTGAGACCGGAATCGCCCAGGGCATCCGGGATCTGGCAGCGGCGTTCGACGAGCTCGTCAACCAGCCCGATGACCTGGCCATTCGCAACATCACCCTCCAGCGGGCCGAAGGCCTGGCGACCGAGATCACGGCCGCAGCCGGCGAGGGAGCCGACGTGCGATCCAGCCTGGTGCAACGAACCTCCACTCTGGTCGATCGGGTGAACTCGATCTCCACCTCAATTGCCGGACTCCACACCCCGATCGTGGCCGCCCGTGCCGCCGGGGCCGACGGCTCGTCGCTGGAGGACCGCCGGGATCAGCTCATCGACGAGCTGACCAGCATCACCAATGCCTCGGTTCTCTACGGCGAGACCGGCGGGGTCCGCATTGCGGTCGACGGTTACTCCCTGGTGGCCGATGACCAGACCTCGGCCATCGGGATGACCGCCACCCCCGACCCCTCACTTCCCACCGGCATGGACCGGGTGGCGGTGACGGCGGCCGGAGGTCGGGAGCTCACCTTCAACGGTGGTGATCTGGCCGGCACCCTGCGGGCGGCCAACACCCTGATCCCCGACCAGGTTCGACGCCTGGACCAGCTGGCCACCGACCTCGCCAACTCGATGAACGCCATCCACGCCGCAGGAACCGGGCTGGATGGCGGCTCGGGCCGCAATCTGTTCACCATCGGCTCCGGCGCCGCCACGTTCGCCGTGAGCACCGACGTCGTGGGCCGGCCCGAGCGACTGGCGGTGGCCGGGGCGGCCGCCGGCCCCCTCGATACGACAACCGCCGAGCAGCTGGCCGATCTGGTCGACGCCCCCGACGGTCCGGCAGCCCGGTGGACGGCCTTGGTCGCCGATCTGGCCGGCATCACCGCCGCCAACCGAACTCGGGCCGATGCCGCCGGCGATGCGGCATCGGCGGCCGAGCAGAATCGCATCTCGGTCAGCGGCGTTTCACTCGACGAGGAGATGACCGAGTTGATCTCGGCCCAGCGGTCCTATGAGGCCGCAGCCCGGGTCATCTCGGCCGTGGACGGCATGCTCGACACCCTCATCAACCGAACCGGCTTGGTCGGCCGCTAGTCAGGAGCAAGACAATGACCGGACGTATCACAGAACTCGGATCCGTTTCCCGCTTCGTCGGCTGGGCCGGCAGCGCTCGATCACGTATTGCCGATGCCGAGCGCCAGATCGCCACCGGGAAACGCCATGAGCAGCCGTCCGCCGTACCCACCGACGCCGGAACCATTCTCCAGAGCCGCAATCAGCTGGCCCGGCTGCAACAGTTCCTGCGGAATCAGGCCAACGCCAACGATCTGCTGGCGACGTCGGACAACGCCCTGCAGAACTCCACCGCTGCCCTGACCCAGGTCCGCACCCTGGCCCTTCAGGCCGTCAACGGTGCAACCTCGATGGAGGGTCGAGACACCATCGCCGCCGAGATCCGGGCCGTGGCCCGGGAGGTGCTGGCCCTGGCCAACACCTCCTTCGACGGTCGGCCGATCTATGCCGGCACGAGCGACTCGACTCGAGCCTACGACGACACCGGTGCCTACCTGGGCGACGGCGGCCAGGTCCGGCGACGGATCAGCGACCAGCTCACCTTCGACGTCGGCTCACCCGGCCCCCGGGTGTTCGGCACCGAAAACGGGGCCGATCCCTACAACGGCACGGTGTTCCAGGTGTTGGAGCAGCTGGCCTTCGACATCGAGAACGACAACATCGCCGGCGGCCGGGCCGGCATCGAAGCCATCGACGTCGCCTCCAGCCGCATGCTGACCGAGCTGGGCCGCGTCGGCGGTCTCACCAACCGTATCGAGGCGGCGGGCGAGCAAGCCAGGACCGAAGAGGCCCGCCTGAACGCCCGACTGTCGCTGACCGAGGACACGGATCTGGCCGAGGCCGTGGTCCGACTCCGATCGTCGGAGGCCAGCTATGAGGCCACCTTGGCCGCCAGCGCCAGGGCCCTCAACCGATCCCTGCTCGACTTCCTCCGATAGTCAATCCGCTCATCGCACACCACGAACCTGCGTTTGTGGGCGAAACCGGAAGTGACCGGTTTCGCCCACTTTCGTGCGGATGGAGGGGGAGAGGAGTGGAGGCCCCTGGGGACTTTTACTCATGGTTTGCCGTGACCGTGCCGAGACTCCGGTTGTCCGGCACGGATGCCGGGCACTCGGAAGGTAGCCATGATCACCCTTACTCGCCTCAACGGAGCCACGTTCGCTCTCAACGATCAGTTGGTGGAGCGAATCGAAGCGAACCCGGACACGGTCGTGGTGCTCGTCGACGGCAAGAAGTTCATCGTGTCCGAACCGGTGGCCGAGGTGGTCGAGCAGATTCGACAGGCTCGGGCCGATGTGGCCATCCGTTCCGCCATGGTCGAAGTGGTCGAACATCCCGGCCCCGATCTTCGGCTCATCAACGGAGCCGAGCAAGGTCACCACCATCGCACGACACCGGGCTCTGCGATCAACCACGACGAGTCGGGCAATGATCCGGACCCTGCCCGAAAATCTGAAAACAAACCTGGACATGCCAAGGAAGGCACCTCATGGATCCAATAACGATCATCGGACTTCTCGTTGCCTTCGGGGCGACGTTCGCCGCCCTGTTCATGGGGGGCATGGACCCCATCGCCATCTTCTTCGGCTCGCCGGCCTCCATCGTCCTGGTGCTCGGCGGCGCCATCGGAGCCACCATGGCTTCGGGCACCATGGCCCAGGCCACCGGGGCGGCCAAGGTGCTGGTCAAGGCCATCACCGGAGGAGGAGGCGCCGACCAGGCCGCCACCATCCGCCAGCTGGTCGAGTTCGCCGACGTGGCCCGCAAGGAGGGCCTGCTGGCCCTCGAATCCAAGCTCGACTCGATCGAGGACCCGTTCATGAAGAAGGGGCTGGAGTTGGCGGTCGACGGCACCGACCCCGAGGAGATCGCCGAGATAATGGACCTCGACCTGCGCCGGCTCATGACCCGGCACAAGGACGGGGCCAGCTTCTTCACCTCGGCCGCCGGCTACGCCCCGGCCTTCGGCATGGTCGGCACCGTGCTCGGCCTCATCGACATGCTGGGCAAACTCGACGACCCGTCCACCCTGGGTCCGTCCATGGCCGTAGCCTTCATCACCACACTGTGGGGCGCGTTCCTGGCCAATTTCCTGTTCCAGCCCATCGCCGCCCGGCTCAAGAAGCTGTCGGCCGACGAGGTCGCCTACCGCGAACTGGTCATTGAGGGCGTGCTGGCCGTGCAGTCCGGGGCCAACCCCCGGGCCCTTGCCGGCAAGCTCGTCACCTTCCTCCCGCCCAACAAGCGGGACGAGGTCCTCGAGAAACAAAGCGCCTAGGTAGTGAGCAGGTAGGTCATGGCCAAGCGGAAACCACCGGCGATCGAGGAGGATGAGGGCCCGTCCAAGGCGTGGATGGAGTCCTATGCCGATGCCATGACCCTGCTGCTGGCGTTCTTCATCATGATGTTCGCCTTCGCCCTGGTGGACGAGACCAAGTTCTACGATTTCAAGGTGGGAATGGTCACCGCCCTCGGTGCCCCCACCCCCATCGGTGAGAACACCGAATCGATTCTGGCCGAAGGAACCGGCATCCTCATCACTCCGGGCGACAACTTCGTGCCGGCCGAGAACGTGGCCGATCCGTCGTCGATGCCGGGGGAGGACCTGGAGGAGAGCGGCACCATCACCCCGGAGAACGCCGAAGAGGTCCGGGCCATCATCGAACGACAGTTCGATCAGCTCGGGGCCTCGGACTATGTGAATGTCGAGATCGACGAGCGGGGGGTGGTGATCCGGTTCGACAGCCGAATCCTGTTCGGCTCCGGTTCGGCCGACTTCGGGCCCGACGCCGGAGTCGTGCTCGACGCCACCGCCGATGTGATCGCCACCGTCGACAACGCCGTCGACGTCGAAGGCCACACCGATGACGTGCCCCTGAACACCCGGGCCCGTTTCCCCACCAACTGGGAATTGAGCGGGGCCCGGGCCTCGTCGGTGGTGCGCTACCTGCTGGAGGCGGAGCCAGTGGCTCCCAGCCGGCTGGCCGCCGTGGGCATGGCCGATACCCGACCCCGGGAATCGAACGGCACCGAGGCGGGGCGAACCTCGAATCGGCGGGTCGAGGTGGTGCTCCGGATCGAACACTTCACCGGGGCCCCGGTGGAGATCGTCGAACCCATCGACTTGTTTGCCGAGAAAACCGGCCGACAGGAACCGGAGCCCGAGCCGGCCAGGGAGACCTGAGCCGACCTCGTGTCCCGTGATCCCGCTCAACCCGACGCGGATGAGCAGTCGAACTCCGGAGAGGCATGGCCGACGAAGAAGAAGTCACAGAAGCCCCCAAGAGCAAGCTGAAGGACCCCAAGATCATGGCGGTCGGCGCCGTACTGGTCGGTCTGGGGGCGTACCAGTTCGTGCTCAAGCCTGCCCCGGAGGAGACCGAGATGGTGGAGGAGGTGGCGCCCCCGGTCGAGGGTGCCATCCACGAACTCGAGGAGATGATCCTCAACCTCAACGACGAGGAGAACACCTACCTCCGGGTCGGAGTGGCCATCGTGTTGACCGAGCTCGAGGACCCGGCCATGTTCGAAGCCGACGAGGCCATCGCCAAGGACGTGGTGGTCGAGTATCTGACCTCGCTCGAACCCATGGATTTCGAGCCGGGCGAGTCCCGCCAAGCCACCAAGGACAGACTGACCGAACTGATGGTCGAG
>JAHEJM010000121.1 GCA_024638815.1 Acidimicrobiales bacterium
CAAGAGCATGAGCGACGTGCTGAACGATGAGCCGTAGAGATTCCATTGCTCCAGATCCAATGCCCGCCGCAGGGCAATGATGTCGCGCGCCATCGAGTCGGTTGTGTAGGCGGTCAGGTCGATTCCCCGTGACCGGATCGAATCGAGGCACGGTGTGTTGCCGATCGTCTCCTCCTCCCAGACCAACCAGTCACAGTGCAACGCCGGTCGGGCGAACCGGTTTCCCCGTTGTTCGAAGATGATGATGTCGCGATCGTTCAGCAGCGGGGATTGGGCGAAGGACCAGACCGACTCCAGGGAGCTGTAGCCGGGCCCCCCGGCGGTGAACACGATCGGATCGGGCTCGGGGTCGTCGGCGGTGCTGTGCAGGATGATGTAGGGCAGTTCGATCGTCGGACCGTCGGGTTGGTCATGGTCCTCGGGAACGGTCAGAGCGCCACAGGTCACCGGCGGCTCCTCGGGCACGTCGATCGGGCAGTCGTCTACGTTCGGCGTGCCGATCTCCGCCATCGGTGACGTAGCGGAGAAGGCAAGGCCGACGGCCAAAAGCCCGAGCCATATCGGTCGAAGCCCCATCGGACAGCACCTCCTGACGACTGGTTTCGTTTCGCCCCGGGCCCCGTCGTGATGATGGCCGATCCCCGGGGGGGAATGACAGGGAAGAACGTCACGTTGGGTTCATGTGGCCGGTGAACAGCTTGCTGGTGGGATTGGCCCCCTGGAGGGCGTCGGCGGCCAGGATGACGGCGGCCGCGGTGTAGGCCGAGCGTTCGTCGGCGGGGAAGTGAATGAGTTCCGGGAACACGATGCCGGTGAAGTAGGCGCCGTCGTCGTCTCGCAGCTGCTGGGCCCAGGTGAACAGCTCCAAGGCCCGCTCCCGATCCCCGGCGGCCAGCGTGGCCATGACACATTCGCATGTCTCCGACGCCGTCACCCACGGACGGTCCGACACACAGCGCACCCCTTCGCCTTCCATGACGAAGGTGTCCCACCCGTCGGTCAGCCGCTTGGCCCCGTCGTCACCGGTGATGGCCCCGGTCAACACCGGGTAGTACCAGTCCATGGCCCACCGTTCCTTGGGTTCGAACACATCGGGGTGGTTGACGATCACATCGACCAACCGTCGCCGATCCTCGGCCCAATGGCGGCGATCCTTGCCCATGAGTTCGGCCAGGCGGCAGGCGCAGGCCAGGCTGTGGCTGATGGACGACGAACCGGTGAGCAGGGCGTAGCTCCAGGGATCACCGTCGGCCCGCTGGGCCCAGATGATCTCGCCTCTCGGCCTCTGCAGGCTCAGCACGAACTCGATGGCCCGGTCCACGGTGTCCCAGCAGTGCTCGACGAAGCCCCGATCACCGGTGGCCAGGTAGTGATGCCAGACCCCGGTGGCGAAGTAGGCCACGCAGTTGGTATCGAACTTCGAGTCCTCGATGCCGGTGGCCAGGTAGTAGTTGTGCCAGGCCCCGTTGTCGAGCTGGATGTCGATGAGCCACTGGTAGGCCCGCTCGGCCTCGGCCAACCGGCCGACGGTGCTCAGGGCCATGGCCGTCTCCACATGGTTCCATGGATCGGCGTGGCCGCCCGGGTACCACTCGATCATGCCCGACGGCAGCTGGAGCTCGGCGATGGTGGCCCCGGTCCGCTCGAGGTCGGCCACGGTGACGATGCCGGGTACCTCGGGCATGATCATGGCCGAACCGGCCGATCGGCGTAGATGACCAGGCTCTTGCCCAGCACCGGGTTGAGCAGCCGGTCGGCGGTTCGGGTCAGACGGGGTGCCTCCACGATGTCCCAGGTCAGGAACTTCAGGTAGGCCTTGACCAGGGGATGGTCCTCGTTGTCGATGCCGACGGCACACTTCAGCCACCAGTACGGGCTGTGCAGGGCGTGGGCCCGGTGGGTTCCACCCGGCTCGAACCCGACCGAGGCCAGCTTGGTCCGCAGCTCGGGCAGGCCGTAGATCCGGACATGGCCGCCCTTGGCCTTGGGGGCGTGATAGGCGTCGTTCAGCCACCAGCAGATCTGCTCCGGCATGGCCGATGGCACCGTGGCCGCCAGGCGGCCGCCGGGCGCCAGCACCCGGAACAGCTCGGCCATCACTCCCAGATCGTCGGGCACGTGCTCCAAGACCTCGGAGGCGATGATGCGGTCGAAGGAGCCGTCGGCGAACGGCAGTTCCAGTCCGTTGCCCTGAACACAGGTGGTGCTGACCGAGTCGTCCAGCTCGCCCGAGACGTTCATGGCGGCGAAGGTGTCGAGGGTGGAGCCCATCTCGTCGGCGGCCAGGTCGGCGGCCACCACGTGGGCTCCGAGTCGGGCCGTGGCGAAGGCGTGTCGGCCGAATCCGGCGCCGAGATCCAGCACCCGCATACCGGGCTGCAGGGCCAGTCGGTGGTAGTCGACGGTCAACATGTCGGGCTCTAGCCGGCACCGGAGGCCGAGGCATCATGCAGTCGGCGGGCCTTGTTGTCCCGGGCCAGGGCAATGACGTCCCGGTATTGGTCAACGGTCCGCACTGCCGTTTGCCGCCAGGTGTAGAGCCGGCTCACCCGCTCCCGACCGGCGGCCCCGATGCGGCGTTGCAGCTCGGGGTCGGCGAAACCCCGGCGTAGCGCCTGGGCCAGGGAGTCGACGTCCCTCGGCCGGCATTGCAGCACGGTCTCACCGTCGACCCCGGTGACCTCGGGTAGTGCCCCGCCGGTGGTGGCGATGAGCGGCGTGGCGGTTGCCATGGCCTCGACCGCCGGCAGGGAGAACCCCTCGTAGAGCGACGGCACCACGGCCAGCTCCGACTCGGCGTAGAGCTCGACGATACGCTGGTCGGGCACGCCGGTCACGAACTGGATGTGATCGGCCAGTCCGAGATCCTCGATCAGTTTGGCCGCCGGCCCGCCCTCCTTGGCCCGCCCGATCACGGTCAGCGACACGTCCCGCTCGGCCCGCAGTTTGGCCATGGCCTCCAGCAGGAACCGAAGCCCCTTCATCTCCACATCGGCCGAGGCGGTGGTGATGAGACGTCCAGGAATACGCTCCACTCCGGGCATGGGTCGGAACAGCTCGGGGTCGACGCCGACGTGGACCAGGCGCATGTTCTCCTTCGGCACACCCATGTCGTTGTGGATGTCGTCGATCGAGTTCTCCGACACCACCACGATGCGGGGCATGCGCTTGGCCACTCGGCCCTGCATCTTGACGAAGCCATACCACCGGCCGACGCTCATGCGCTTGCGCCAGTTGGGGGCGGCCTCCACCTCGAGCCGGCGGTCCACGGTGATGGGGTGATGGAGCGTGACCAGGGTGGGGATGAGCTTCTCGATGGCCAGGATGCCGTAGCCCAGACACTGGTTGTCGTGGATCAGGTCGAAGTGGCCGGCTCGGTCCTTGAGCTCCTGGTAGGCGCGGTAGCTGAAGGCAAGGGGCTCGGGAAACATGCCGGTGGAGAAGGTGGCCAGCTCCAGTAGGTCGGCCTTGGATTTGATTTCCCAGTAGGCCGGGAACCGGCCGGGGTAGTGATCGTTGAAGATGTCCAGGCTGGGGAGCTTGGTCAGGGTCACCCGTTCGTCGAGCACCGGGTAGGGCTGGCCCGACAACACCTCGACGCTGTGGCCCAGATCGACCAAGGCCTTGGTCAGGTGTCGGGTGTAGATGCCCTGGCCACCGACCGTGGGCTTGGACCGATACGACAGGTAGGCCAGTCGCAGCGGCTGATCCCCGTTGGTGTCGGGGGATGGATTGTTCATGACTTCGCCTCGCGTGTTCTCCGGCCACAGTTGACGATCGCCCGAGGCCTGGACCGCCGGTCCGGAACCTAACACTGTAAGGCCGGCTCAACTGTTTAAGGTTACTGGGATGAGAGCTCTCGTACAGCGTGTGGCCCGAGCATCGGTGACCGCGGACGGTGCAACCGTAGGGGACATTGGCCCCGGATTGTGTGTGTTGGTCGGGGTGACCCACGACGATACTCCGGCTCAGGCCACGAAGCTGGCCCACCGGTTGTGGAAGCTACGGATCTTCGGCGACGACGAGGGCAAGATGAACTTGTCGGTGGCCGACATCGGGGGAGAGATTCTGGTGGTCAGCCAGTTCACCCTGTACGCCGACACACGGAAGGGAAATCGCCCGTCCTATGTCGATGCCGCCCGCCCCGAGGTGGCCGAGCCCCTCATCGAGCAGGTGGTGGACGAGCTGCGCTCGCTCGGGGCCAAGGTGGAGACCGGTCGGTTCCTAACCGAGATGCAGGTCGCCCTGGTCAACGACGGTCCGGTCACCATCTCACTCGAAGTGTGACGTGAATCCGGGGGATCGACCGTGAACCCGCCAGCGTTGCGATGGCTTGCGGCCTTCGCCGTGGCCTACGGCTTGCTGCATCACCAAGGGTTCGTGCTGGCCCGCTTGGGTGAGTTCGGTGACACCGGAACCCGGTGGGCCGACTGGATCGATCTGGCCACGCCTTATCTGCTGCTCGGTCCGGCCGCCGGTGTGCTGGTGGCGCTACGTACCGGCATCAGGCCGTGGCTTGTGTTCGCCGTGGGCGCGGTGGCCTACGTCGAGGGCCATGGCATCCATTTGGCCGCCAACTCGATCGACAACGCGATCAGCGAGGTTCCTGCGGGAGCCGGTCCGATCCCGGTCGTGGTCGCCGACGTGGTTCATTTTTGGGACGAGATGGTTGGCCACTACATCTGGTACGGAGGACTGACCTTGATTGTGGTGGCAATGGTCGGGGCCGCCTGGTCGGTATCTGACGGCGAGGAGCGTGGCCACGGTGACGATCAGGTCACGTCGGGCTGGCGCATTCTCGAGATCGCCCTGGCCCTGCTCTTCGCTACGACCTATGTCACCAATGCCTTGGAGGGGAGTACGGCGCCCATGGCTCTGGCCGCTGCAGTGGGCTTCGTCGTCTGGGCGGCCTCGGTTCGTCCCGGCAATCGGGCCCGCAGCTTGATTCGGGTGCTGATGTTGTGGGTCTTCGGTCCGGCGGTTCTGATGCTGGCCGGCTACGGACTGATCCATCGAGGATTCCCGTCTCCAACCGACATCGGCTGGAACCCTCTGGCCTGATCCCCGCACCAACCCTTGCCCGTGCGATCGCGTCGTTCCGGGCCCAGCCCGGGGCCTATTCGGTTGTCAAGTTGCGGGTTTGGGGCGGAGTGCTCGTGTTTGACCGGGCGTTGCCCGGCAAAACGGTCAGGCGACGAGGTCGCGCTTCCATTTGTTGTCCGGATCGCAGAGGATCTGCCCGTTGGCCAGGCTGGTTTCCCCACCCTTGGAGTGGGGTTGGATGTGGTCGACCTGTAACCAGTGGTACGGCGCATCACAGCCCCGGGTTCTGCATCTGCCTCGTGCTGTGATGAGTAATGCTCGTTTCATCCAGTCCGGGAACCCTCTCGACTTGACCGACATATTGATCACCCTCGACTTCTCGTCGAGTACGATCCGTTCGAACTCGGCCACCGCGGTTGCCACAAACGCCAGATCGGGGTGGATTGGTGTCCCATCAATCCGCTCGCACCGGTAATCGGGATCATCACGATCCATGTCGACTACCGGTGTGTCAGGATCGAGGAACCGCTCCAGGAAGTTCTCCAAGATCTTCTGGCCGATCACCAGATTCACCAGCGGCGTGGTGGTGGCCGACCCGGGGGCTTCGGCCCCACCGACGATCAGGCCGACCAGGGCTTGGCCCCGCCGGCGGTTGATAGTGTCGGCTTTGCCATCGCCTTCGGATTGTTGCCGGAACAGGCGCTGCATCTCATCACCTAGCGCCTTGCCCACCGCAGTCGCTGACAGCGGATCCAAGTGGAACCGCCCCTCGATCGAGCCGTCGGTGTTGGTGGTGATCGAACATGAGGTCTTCTTGACTTGTTCTGTCACCTCGTCGCTGGTGGTGTGGTTGATCAACCACACGGTGAGCCGGTTGGTGAACTCCACAAAGTCATGATCCCGAGCGGCGGCCACCAGCTCGTCCTGGGACGCCAGGAGGGCATCTCGCCGGTTCGGTGTGTCCAGCGACTTCAACTCGCGGAGATGCCGCAGAGTGAACACACCGTGGGCAGCCGCCTGGGTGAAGACCGGGAACTCTCTCAACCATTGCCCGGTACGAGCGGTGGCGTGGACTTCTCGGGCCGGGGCCCCTGTGGTGGCGGCCACCACTTGCGAGGCGTTGCGGAACCCGAGCTCGCGTAGCACGCCCGGTGCCTCAGAAGCGGTGTCGGCGACAGCCAACACCCCAGCCCGAGCAGCGTCCAATTGGGCCGACACTCGTTGCAACCGGCAGGCTCGGTCCAGCAGGTCGGTCACAGAGGCGGCGCCGAGGTCGGTTGCCAACACCGCATCGAGAGCGGTCTCCAACAGCGTCAGATCGTCGCTGTGGCTCTGTGGTGGCAACCCGCCTTCCGTCATGTCCCAATGCTATCAAACACCAGTTCGATACACAAGCTTTGTTGATCATTTTCTGGCATGCATTTGCTAGCTCACACTCAATGAAGAATGGACGCCAACCGGGCTGGCTTCGCCTCCCATGTGTGGGTGTGACTTGCTACAACCAGCCCTTGAACCCGAACCCCCGGAACCCGACCACGCAAAGCGACGACACCCCTGGAGCCAATCCAGGGGCTGTGGTCCCGTCGTTCGTATCTCCCGTCCGACTGCAACCGTCATCTTGCCGATGTCGTGACCGTCGACTCGAAACGGGCGACCGACGACACGGCCCGAAAGTCCGAGATCGCCGGCCGGGTCGGCGCCACGGGTATTGATGGGCGGCCATCGGTCGGGGACAATGGGTCATGGGTCTGGTTGACGGCACGGGGGAGACCGGACGGCGAGACGACCGGGTCTCCGAACGCCCGGTTGTCGTGCTGGCCTATGACGGCACGGGAGCCGATGAGGCCGGCGCCATCGTGGAGATCCTGACCTCGGCCCGCATTCCGGTGGTCATCGCCAGTGTCGAGGCAAGTCCGGTGACCACCTATCACGGTGTGCTGGTACCCCACCAGGCGGCGGCCGATGTCGGCGCCATTCATGCCTTGGTCATCCCCGGTGGTATGGGGGTGAAGACGGCGTCGCAGGACAGGGCGCTGCTCGGTGCCATCCGGCGGCTGGCCGAGCAGGCCACGTGGCTGGGTGCAACCTCCACCGGTTCGGTGCTCCTGGCCGCCGCCGGTCTGGCCGGCAACGCCCGGGTCACCACTCACTGGCTGGCCGGCGACATGATCGGATCGGCTCCCGGCGCCTCGATCGAAGTGGTGAATCAGCCGTTTGTGGAGTACGGGCGATTGCTGACGGCCGGTGGCCTGGCGTCCACCGCCACGCTGGCCTTCCGGCTGATCGGCGCCATCGCCGGGACCGACGCCGAGGAACGGGCCCGCCGCCGGTACGCACCGCCACCGACGGCGACCGACGGCCGCTATCGCCGCCGGGCCCGGGGGTGGGCTCGGGTGCGGGAGTTGATCGGCGTCGACCGCTGGGGTCGAAAGCGCCTGGTCGACGAGAACCACCCCATGGACCCCACCGGCGAGGCCGACATCATCGTCATCGATCTCGGCCAGTAGGGACTTCAGGCCGGTGATAGCCTGACCCCGAAGTTTGATCGAGGGTACCGCCGAGGGAGCAGGAGGGCGCAGATGGCTGAGGCCGGTTGGTATCAGGACCCCCACAACCCGGCCCAACAGCGGTACTGGGACGGCGAGACCTGGACCGAGCACACCCATGTGCCTGCCCCGTTCCAGGCCACACAGGGCGATCCGGCCGCCTACCGGGCCGGCTATCAGCCGGTGGCCGGGGCCGACGGCACGATCAACGATGTCGGCGAGTGGTTCAGCCGGTCGTTTCGGACGGTGTTCGCCAATGCCGGGCCCCTCATCGTGCTGTCGATCATCACCACCCTGGGCATCATCCTGCCCTACGGCGCCTTCTTCGCCGGTTTGGGTTTCGGCGAGCTGTTCACCGAGCCCGAGATCCTCGACGATCCGAACTGGTCGCCGGACTTCGACGCCGGGCTCCTGGCCGCAGCCGGCCTGCTGTTTCTGCTCTATATCGTCGTGTCGACGGTCATCACCCTGGCTCAGCTCTACATCCTCCACCGGGGTCACGCCGGCGGCAAGGCCTCACTGGGCGAGGCCGTCGGCGCAGGGTTGCGACGATTCCCTCGGTTCCTGGGGTGGGTGCTTGTGATACTGGTGGCGATCATCGTCATGTTCACAGTTCCGGCACTACTGGCGGCGGTGCTCGGCGAGGACGGTTGGGTCGTCGGGCTGCTGTTCCTCCTGTACATCCCGTTGTCGATCTGGTTGGCGATCCGGCTGTCGATGTTCCCGGTGGCCGCCGCCGTGGCCCCGTCGGGAACCAACGTGATGTCGCAGTCGTTTCGCATGACCTCGGGCCATGCCCTGGCCATCTTCGGACGCCTGCTGCTTCTTTTTCTGATCATCATGGTCGGCGGCTGGGTGGTCTCGTTCTTCGGCCTGTTCCTGGTCGGGATTCCTCTGTCGTTCGCCGCCGAGTCCGGTGGCGACGTCGACTTCGGGACCGGAGAGTTCGTCGGCCTGGGCCTGTACTTCGTCGTTCAGATGCTGGTGAGCTTCCTGCTGACCCTGGCCCTCTATTCCGGCCTGGCCGGGATCTACGCCGACCTCGACGGCCCGGCCGACTGACCGGAGCCGGCACCGACGACCCGGTCGACCAACCGGCGGGCCCCGACGGCCCGGGTCAGGAACCGGTCGGCGGCCACCACCACGACGAGGGCCGGCACCATGACGGCGACATGACCCCCGGTCCAGGCCTTGAGTGCGGTGGACAGGACCACCGCGCCGGCCAGCAGGAGCCACGGGCAGCCGGCCCAGTCGGCCTTGGGTGACAGCAGAGCCGTGCGTTCGACGCCGGCCAGTCGGGGCACGATCACGGCCATGATCCCGACGGTGGCGATCACGAACGGGATCTTGGCCAACCACCAGCCGGCGGTTCCCGGGGCGTCCTGACCGATCAGGGCGAACTGGTCGAACACGGCCAGCACGGCCACCGCCGCCGTCATGTGCCACAGGTAGACGGTCATGGCCAGCCCGTTGGCGCCGACCACAGCGGTCCAGGCCCTGGCGTCGGCCGCCAACCAGGCCGTCACCCGGGGAGCCAGCCAGATGGCGGTGGCACCCTGAGCGGCCCCGAACAACAACAGACCCAGGGTCGGGGGATGGGTGGGACTGTGACCGAGCCCGGGAAAGTTCACCATGGACACCGGCCACGGACCGACCGTCACCGCCATCACGGCAACGACCCACAGCCCGGCGGCCCACACAACCAGCCGACGCCCGGTGGGTAGTAGCCCGTCCCGCCAGGCGAAACCTGCCATCTGGAACAGGAACCAGCCCAGGATCCAGTTGATGTGGGGCAGGTGGCGGATCGGTCCGGTGATCAGTCCGGCCTCGGCCGCCAGTCGCAGCCCTTCGAGCCCGGCGAACAGGCCGAGTCCGAGCCCGGCCGTCAGCCGGGGAGAGCGGCGGAACCGGGGCAGCACATGGGGCGCCAGCACGATGTCGGCGGTGTAGTTGGCCAGGAACCACAGCGGGATGGCGGCGGCCGCGGCGGCGGTGTTGACCGGGGCCGAGGTGCCGGTGGCATAACCGGCGGCGATGGCCACCAGCCAGAAACCGGCCAGCACCCCGACCGGCGGCAGCAGGCGAGCCAGTCGGGCTGCGATCCAGTTCGCCTTCTGGCCCGCCGTCGACGATCGACCCATGGCCTTGGAGTCGAGCGACGCGGCCGACGCGAATCCTCCGACCAGGAAGAACAGGGGCATGACCTGGAACAACCAGGTGGCCAGGTGGAAGCCGGCGACGAACTCCAGGGCGTTGCCGGTGATCAGCCTGACCTCGGCCCCCGAGGTGTCGTAGTAGGCGACCATGACCAGCCAATGGCCGAACGCCACCGCCAGCATGGCGATGGCTCGGTACAGGTCGACGGCCCGATTCCGGTCGGCCCTGACCGTCGCCGCCATTGTTCCCGGGGAGCGAACCGCAGTGGGTGGGTTGCCGATCGACGGAGACGGTACAGGTGTGCTCATGACGCCATGGAACCATCGGGAATGGCACCGGCCTATCGGGGCAATCCCCCAAAGACGGCTGGGGGTCGCCCAAACCGGCAGTGTTCCCGTTTGCTGTCGGTGAGCCATGGCATGCTGGGGTCATGACCACACCCGCTGCCGGCCCGTCACCAACGGCCGATTCGCCCCGCCGGCCGGCGGGGCCGGCACCGGTGGACATCGTCGGGTCGGAGACCGTACTGGTGATCTCGCTGCTGCGGGCATTGTCGGTGTTCCGGTGGGCCACCCTGGCCTGGGCCTGTCTCGGCGTGGCCTTGTCCCGAAGCCTGCTGAGCCGCCCGGCGCTCGCCATGGCCGGCCTGGCCGTGGCCGCCGCCTACACCCTCTACCTTGAGGTGACGAGTCGGGTTGCTCCCCGCCGTCTGGCCGCCACCCCGATCCTTGCCCTCGAGCTGGTTCTGGGAATGGGCTTGTTGCTGCTCGACGGTGCCGTCTACGATCCGGCCCGGGGCCAGTCGCTGCCGTGGGCCTGGCCGGCTGCCGGCATCGCCGCTGCCGGTATCGCCCGGGGAACGAGGGCCGGTCTGGCTGCGGCCGCCGCGGTGTCGGCGGTCAGCGTCTATACCGAGGTGGTGGTGTTGGACCGGTTCACCGGTTCGGCCCAGGCGGCCCAGGTGATGTCCAAGGTCGGGCTGTGGCTGCTGGTCGGAGCGTTGGCCGGGGCGCTGACCAGTCGGTTGCGCCGGGCCGAACGCCTGATCTCGGTGGCCCGGGCCCGGGACGAGCTCGCTCGGGAGCTGCACGATGGCGTCTTGCAGACCCTGGCCATCATCCAACGCCGCTCCGATGATCATCGACTTGTGGGCCTGGCTCGGGATCAGGAGAACTCGCTGCGGGGCTTTCTTTCCGATGAACGGGTTCTGGCTTCGGGGGTCGACGCCCGATCACATGTTCTGGAGACGGAGCTGGAGTCGGCTCTGCGTCAGGTGGCGGCCGATAGCGAACAACGATATCCTTTATCCATAGAAGTGATTGTTGCTGCTGATTGCCCACCGATTCCGACTGAAACAGTGGCCGCCTTGGCCGGTGCGGTGGGGGAGGCCGTGACCAATGCCTCAAAGCATGGTCGAGCCGACCGGGTTACCGTGTACGCCGAACCCGCCGACCACCCCCACCCTTCAGCCCCCGGCCTGTTCGTATCGGTGAAAGATAACGGAGCCGGGTTCGCCGCCGATGAAGTACAGGAAGGACTTGGACTGTCGAGATCGATCCGGGCGCGGATCGAGGAGGTCGGTGGGACCGTGGATGTGCAGAGCCGCCCCGGGCGGGGCGCCGAGTTGACGTTGCGGGTGCCGGTTGAACCGGGCCCGAGTTTCATGACAACGAAGTAGGAGAGGCAGAGGACATGACGACAGGATCTTCGGGAATCAGACCCAAGCGCATCGTGGTGGCCGACGATCACGCCATCTGGCTCAGTGGCCTGAAGGCAGATCTCGGCCCCAACTTCACCATCGTCGGTGAGGCCACCGATGCCGACGAGGCCATCGAGATCATCGAGCGCACCGAGCCCGACCTGGTGCTGACCGACCTCCACATGCCCGGTGGTGGCGGCCTGGCCGTGGCCCGGGCCGTGGCCGAACGGTTCCCGGTGGTCATGTTGACCGTGTCCAACGATGAGGCCGACCTGCTGGAAGCGGTGGCCGCCGGCGCCGTCGGCTATCTGGTCAAGTCGACGGCCCCCGACGATCTGCGGGACAAGCTGTGGCGGGCCGCCCGCGGCGAACCGGTCTTCTCGCCGTCACTGGCCGCCCTGGTCCTCACCGAGTTTCGTCGTCTTCGGGGCCAGGCCCCCGACGGACAAGGTCTGTCCGATCGCGAGCGCGAGGTGCTGCAACTCGTGGCCCGGGGTCACACCTATGCCGAGATCGGTGACGAGCTGTTCATCTCCCCCAAGACGGTGGAGAACCATGTGCGCAACATCTTGCACAAGCTCAAGCTGACCCGCAAGAACGAGCTCATCCGCTACGCCGTTCAGCACGGGATCGACTGAGCGATCCCGGTCATCCCGGTCCCCGCCGCCTGA
>JAHEJM010000220.1 GCA_024638815.1 Acidimicrobiales bacterium
GTATCGAAGTGCTGGACGAACACCTCGCCGACGTCATTGGCGACCCACTCGTCGAAGATCGCGATCAGGAACGCACCGAGGTCGGCGTCACCGACCGACCGGTCGGTGACGTGATCGCCGGCTTGGACATACAACGGACGTTCATCCCGGTTGACATCGCCCCACGCCCGGTTTGTGATCGTGAGCAAGGCCTCGCTCGAACGTTCGACCACCGGGATGAATTGCATGAACCGGAGGTCCAGATCGTCCCGGAAGTACCGATACACCTCCAGGGGGGCGTGGGCGGTCGCGGCGTGGACCGTGCACAACACGTTGACGTCGACATCTCGTGACCGCAGCGCGTCCAGCCCTGCCTTCACCCGCCGGAAGGATCCAGCGCCGCGCTTGTCCACCCGGTACCTGTCGTGGAGCGTCTCCGGACCGTCGATCGAAAGCCCCACCAAGAAGTTGTGCTCAGCGAAGAACGCAGCCCAGCGATCGTCCACGAGGACGCCATTGGTTTGGATCGTGTGCGATATGGCCTGAGAAGGACGTCGGTACTGCTCGACGAGCTCCATCGTTCGGCGAAAGAAGTCCAGCCCCATCATCGTCGGCTCGCCACCCTGCCAGGCAATCGTCACCTCCGGAGTTCGATGCGACTCCAGCAGCTGACTCACGTAGGTCTCCAGCATCTCGTCGGCCATCCGGAACCGGTCACCCGGATACAGCTGGTCCTTCGACAGGAAGAAGCAGTACTCGCAATCGAGGTTGCAGATCGGGCCGGTCGGCTTGGCCAACACGTGATACGCGGCCGGCCCACCTTGCATCGTCAACACCGCAGCCCCTCCGAGCTCACCCGCCCCAATCTAGGGCCTCAGTACGAACACGACGATGGACTTCGGAGGATTCCGATGTCCTCACCCCCGATGGGTGAGGTGCTCCTTCGCGCTCCTGCCCTACGTTGAAATCGGCCAAGCGTAGGTCCATGAAGAACGCCGCAGAGCGAGGAGAACACGATGACGAAAGAGTTGAGTGGAACGGTCGGCAGTGACAAGGCGGGATCGCGCGAGGATCGCCGCGTCGTCCTTCCGATTCCCGAGCGTGTCCGCCGACCCACTGCGATGCTCGATGCTCACGATCCGGACTCGAAGTTCCCGAGCATCGACCCGGTGCGCCCGCCGGCTGGTGCCCCAAACGTGTTGATCGTGCTCCTCGACGATGTGGGTTTCGGCGCTTCGCAGACTTTCGGCGGTTTGATCGACACGCCGACGGCCGATCGCTTGGCTGGTTCGGGTCTTCGCTATACCCGATTCCACACGACCGCGTTGTGCGCTCCGACGCGCGCAGCGCTGCTGACGGGACGGAACCATCACACCGTCAACATGGGCGCGATCACCGAACTCGCCACCAGCGCGCCCGGTCAAACGTCGGTGCGTCCTCAGGATTGTGCCCCGCTGGCCGAAACATTGCGTCTCAACGGGTATTCGACTGCCCAGTTCGGTAAGTGTCACGAGGTGCCGCCCTGGGAGAGCTCGCCGATGGGACCGCACGACCGGTGGCCGACCGGTTCGGGCTTCGAGCACTTCTATGGATTCATCGGTGGTGAGACGAACCAGTATGCGCCGGCGATCTATCGCGACACGGTTCCGGTCGAACCGGAGAAGACTCCGGAAGAGGGGTATCACTTCACCGAGGACATGACCGACAAGTCGATCGGCTGGGTCCGTCAGCAGAAGGCGCTGATGCCCGACAAGCCGTTCTTCATGTACTGGGCGCCGGGGGCGACGCACGCGCCGCACCACGTCCCGCCCGAGTGGTCGGCCAAATACGCAGGGAAGTTCGACCAGGGTTGGGACGCAACACGCGAGGCGATCTTTGCCCGCCAGCAGGAACTGGGTGTTGTTGGACCCGACGCCGTACTGACCGAACGGCCCGACGAGATCCCGCCGTGGAACGACATGGACGACGACCTCAAGCCGATCCTGGCCCGCCAGATGGAGGTGTACGCAGGATTCCTCGAACACACCGACCATCATCTCGGTCGGCTCATCGATGTCCTGGAGGAGATGGAGGTCCTCGATGACACGTTGATCTTCTACCTCGTCGGCGACAACGGCGCCTCGGCCGAGGGCACGCTCCGCGGCACCTTCAACGAGATGCTGGTGCTCAACGGCGTACCCGAGCTCGAGACGACCGACTTCATGCGCGAGAAGATCGACCGGTTCGGCACCCCGGACGCATTCAACCACTACGCGGTCGGTTGGGCACACGCGATGTGTACGCCTTACCAGTGGACCAAGCAGGTCGCTTCGCACTGGGGCGGAACCCGCAACGGCACGATCGTCCACTGGCCCAACGGCATCGATGCATCGAACGAGATCCGCCACCAGTTCGGCCACGTCATCGACATCGCACCGACGGTCCTGCGAGCCGCCGGTATCCCGGAACCGATCACGGTCAATGGGTTCGATCAGCACCCGTACGAGGGGTACGCGCTCAACGACACGTTCGAAAATGCCGGCGCTGCTGAGGTCCACGAAACCCAGTACTTCGAGATGTTCGTCAACCGCGGCATCTACCACAAAGGATGGACAGCGGTCACGCGGCACAGCACACCCTGGGAGATGTCCGCATCGAACCCCGATGTCCACGACGACGTGTGGGAGCTGTACGCGCCGGAGGACTGGACTCAGTCGAACGACATCTCTGTGGAGAACCCCGACCAGCTGCGGCGGCTCCAGGAGTTGTTCCTGATCGAGGCCGCACGACACAACGTGCTGCCCCTCGACGACCGCCGGGCCGAACGCTTCGACCCCGACCGTGCCGGCCGTCCCCAGCTCATCCGCGGCCGAACCCAGTTGCTGTACGGCGGTATGGGGCGACTCAGCGAGAGCAGTGTCGTCAACGTCAAGAACAAGTCTCACGCAGTGACCTGCCAGGTCGACGTCCCGGCCGGTGGCGGCTCCGGCGTCTTGATCGCCCAGGGTGGACGCTACGGCGGCTGGACGGTGTACCTCACGACCGACGGGATGCCCGCCTACTGCTACAACCTTTTCGGCCTCGAACTCTTCAAGGTGATCGGCTCGGAACCGGTACCGGAGGGCGAGCACCAGGTCCGCATGGAGTTCGACTACGAAGGAGGCGGCCCCGGCAAGGGAGGCACCATGACCCTCTACGTCGATGGGGCCGAGGTCGCCAGCGGCGCCGTCACAGCGACAGTGCCGGGAGTCTTCTCCGCAGACGAGACGACCGACATCGG
>JAHEJM010000122.1 GCA_024638815.1 Acidimicrobiales bacterium
TCCAGGTTGGCCAGCGGCCGCTGCATGCGATGACTCTCGGCCAGCCGGTCCCGGTGGCGGTGGAGGAAGTCCCAGTACAGGGTGGTGAAGGGGCAGGCGTCGTCGCCGGTGCGCTTCTTCGGGTTGTACCGGCAGCCACGGCAATAGTCGCTCATCCGGTTCACATAGGCCCCGCCCGAGACGTAGGGCTTGGTCGCCATGCGCCCGCCGTCGGCCCACAGGGCCATGCCCATCACGTTCGGCACCATCACCCACTCGGCGCCGTCGATGTAGTTGTCCCACATCCAGTTCATGAGCCGCCGGGGGTGGATGCCGTAGAGGTTGGCGAAGTTCGAGAGCAACATGAGCCGAGGAATGTGGTGGACCCAGGCCCGCTCATGCAGCCCGTCGAAGGTGTCGGCCAGGCAGGCCATGTCGGTCTCGGCCTCACCGGTGAACATCGCAGGCAGGTGACGGCGGTGGTCCAGGGCATTGGAGTCGATGTGGTCGGGCCACAGCCAGTACAGCCCCCAGACGTACTCCCGCCATCCGATGACCTGGCGGATGAATCCTTCGGCCGAATTGAGGGGGATGCCACCGGAGCGATAGGCCTGCTCGACCCGGTCGCACACCTCACCCGGCAGCAACAGCCCGATGTTCAGGTAGGGGCTGAGCGCCGAATGGGCCAGATGCCACGACCCTTCGGTCATGGCGTCCTCGTACGGGCCGAAGTCGGCCAGCGAGTGCTTGATGAAATGGTCGAGCCGGGCCAGGGCCGCCCGCCGGGAGGTGGCCCAGATACCCACCGGTGCGGCCCCGTGGCTCTCTGGTAGCGAGGCCAGCACCTCGTCGTCCATCTCGTCCAGCGACGAAGTCGGAGGGGTGCTGAAGATGGAGGGATCGTCGGGTGGCGGCTCCCGGTTCTGGTCATCCAGGTTCCATTTGCCGCCCTCGGGGTCGTCGCCGTCCATCAGATAGCCGAGCCGGGATCGGGTCCAGCGATAGAACGTCTCCATCTTGAGGGTGGATCGACCGTCGGCCCACCGGGCGAACTCGTCGTGATGGCACAGGAACTGGTTGGACCGCACCTGCTCGATACCCAGGTCGTCACAGAGCCGACGGGCGGCCCGGGAGTTGGGCTCGGTGGCCACCACCCGTTCGGGTCCATGGTCATCGATATGGGCCTCGATGCCGGCCCGCACCGACGGAGCCCGGCGCCGGTCCACTTCGAACCCGGCATCGCTCAGCTCGGCGGCGAACCGGCGCATGGCCGTGATGATCAGGTGGTTGCGCTGGCGGTGCCGGCCCGTGGCCAGCAGCCCGTCGCTCTCGATGAGCACGACGGAGTCGTCACCCGGCTCGGCCTGCTCCAGTGCGCCGATCGAACGGTTGAGCTGATCTCCGAACACCACAATGCTGGCCACCGTCCGACCGTACCCTGGTGGGATCGGTTCAAACCGTCGACCATGATCAGGCCGACCGTCCGAGCCAGGCCGGGCCGGCATGGCTCCGGACCAGTCCGGGGCCACCTATTGGGCAAGGCCGTCTTTCAGGGCAGGCCCTTGCGTCGACCGGAGTCGAGCATGACGGTGGAGCCGGTCATGGCCGCCGCTTCGGGGGCCAGCAGCATGGACACCGCCCATGCCACCTGCTGCGGGGTGGTCAGCCGGCCGATCGACGATTCGGCCCGCATGGCATCGAGCACGGCGTCGGTGGTGGTACCGTCTCTGGCCGCCCGATCGGCGGCCACCCGATGCAGGCGATCGGTATCGGACGGACCGGGGGCCAGGGTGTGGGCCGTCACGCCCCGATGCCCGTAGGCCAGGCTGAGTTGGCGCACGGCCGAGAACAGGGCGGCGTTGGCAATCCCGGCCGACGCCGCATACGGGGAGGGTTCGAGCCCGTAGTGGCCGGCGATGGCGATGATTCGGGAGCCGTCCACCAGGTAGGGGTCAGCGGCTCGGACCGCTCGCAGCAGCCCACCGACCTTGATGTCGACCGACCTGGTCAGGGCGTCGATGGGGGCGTCGATGATGCCCCCGGCCACGACCGATCCCGGTCCGTGCACGATGGCCCGCACCGTCGGCTCAGCGTCGGCCCTGCCGGTGGCTGCGATGGCGGCTCTCAGCTCGGCGACGGAGAAGTCGGCGCCGATATCGGTCGGACAGGGATCAACGGCGTCGCCGTGCTCGTCGACCAGGGAGCCGAGCCGGTCGGCGTCTCGGCCCACGGCCACGACCCCAAAGCCCTCGCCGACCAATCGCCGGACGATCACCCTCCCGAAGGCACCGGTGGCGCCGACCACCACTATCAGCTCGCGCCGACCGTTGTCGGAACGGTCGGCCGCCGCAGGTCCCGATTGGCCCGGTTCGAGATTCACCCCCCAACCCTACTGCCCGGGCCGGCGGGCGTGTCGGCCGGCCGGATCAGATCATCGATACTCGTCGTTGTCGAACTGGACTTCGATGTGAGGGTCGACGATGTCGCCGGCCGCCTCCGGTTTCTCGATGTCGTCGACCGTCCTCCCGGCCGCCGTCAGGTCGATGATCTCACAGGTCACGCCCGGCTCCTCCTCCCACCGGGCAACGATGGCCGCCGCCTCCGGCCGGGACGGGCAGGATTCACGGGTCACCTCCTGGCCATGGCGGTACACCACCACCTCCAGGAGCTTGGCATCGACAGGATCCTCGATATGGCGATTCATGACTCACCTCCATCCGGTTCGGCGTCACGGAGGCATCGCCGGCCCGGTCGGCTCCGCCGGGATGACCGAAGCCAGCAGTCTCCTGGTGACACTGTGGTCGACGGTGGTCGGTGGGCGGCAGGGCCGAACGTCCCCTCCGGCCCACAGCCACCGGCAAATGGGCCTTCCCGACCCCTGCCGGTCGACCTTTTTGCCGGCCAACAGGACGTTGGCCCCTATCACCGTGGCCGTCTCGGCCTGACAATAACGCCAGAAGCAGGTCTGACCCCTTCGAGGTGACGTTGGTCGCCGCAGTGTGGGGGCGCAGGCTTGCTCAGGACCGGATCGATGGAGGAGTACAGACCGATGGAATCCCCAGCCCGCATCGCCCCGACCCTGGAGTCGGGCAATCCCATAACAGAACTCGTGGTGCCGGTGGTCGCCGGCTCCCTGCACGATCGTGTGGTACCGCTGGCGGCCGAGCTTGCCTCGATATGGCACGTACCCATTCGTCTCGTGCGGGTCACGGCATCGATTGCCACCGATGATGCCGATCTCGACGACGTGCTGCACGGCATGCAGTCGTGGTATCCGCATCTCGAGCTGTCGGCCCGCCATCTCTATGGCGACAACCCGGCCACTACCATTGCCGACTACGTGGTCGGCGGGATGTTGGTTGTCATGTCCAGTGACCACATCGACGCCTGGAGATCCGAAGACTCGGTGGCCGAAGACCTGATCGAGCGTCTCGGCGTCCCGGTCATTCTGATCGGACCCAACGTGACCAAGACCGAGCTACGCGAGCGCGGAGCCGACGGTGAGGTCGTTGTCTGCCTCGACGGTTCGGCCGGCGCCGAGGCCGGTGTCGGTCCCGGTGCCGCCCTGGCCAAGTCGATCGGTCATGCCCTCTGGCTGGTTCGTATCGTGCCCGAACCGGTCGCCGGGGAGCCGTTACACCATCCCGAGATCGCGGCCCGGCTCCAGCAGCTGGCCGACGAGTTCAATCCCGAGGTCATGACCCGGTGGGAGGTGGTACAGGACGACGATCCCATCGCCGGCATCGAGGGCTTCGCCGCTCGGCACACGGTGTCGTTCCTGGTCGCCGCCACCCACGCTCATCGGGGCGAGGACGCAACCGCCCCCAGCGTCACCGGTGCCTTGGCCGCCACCGCTCATCACCCGGTGATGGTGGTCAGCGCGCCCGAGGTGTCGGAGCTGCCATCGGGCTGACACACGATCGAGGTCGGCTTCCTTGTCTGCCTGCCTCCGGTGCCCGGCCTTCGTGGATTCTGTCCGACGGGTCGGCCTACCGGGTGCGGGTGATGAGATTGCGGACCTCGCGCGCCGCCACCAACAGGGTGGTGAGATCGGGGGCGGCAGTGGCTCGAATGGCCACCATGGTCTGGCGGTGGGCGTCGACCTCCCGGCGGTGCCGGTCAGCCCATCGCCGGACGATGTCCCCGGCCAGGGCCGCCGGCTCACGGTCGTCGATATCGCCGTTGAGTTGGGCTGTTTCGATCACCTGGGCCGTGATCTGGCGATGATCGGCGTAGAGGTCGATGCGCAGGGTGAGCCGGGCTTGGCTTGACCACCGGGTGTCGCGGGGAAGGTCGAGAATACGATCCCGCAGCCAATTCAGCCCCAGGTCCTCTCCGGCGGTGAAGTAGGTGGCAGCGATGATGGGAACCGGCAGCCCGGTTTGGCCGGCCACGGTGACAATGTCGATGGCCACGCTGCCCACCGGGAGTCCGGCGGCTCGGCGAGCCAGCTCCGGTGAGGCGTCGGCCGAAGTCAACTTCTCCACCGTGGTGTCATTGTCCTGGCGATCACCGCCCACCAGGTAGTCGCCGAGCTGACCCATGGCGTCCTGCACCGGATCGCCCAGGTCGGCGATGGCGTCACTGGTGCTGAAGGGGTTGGGACGGTTCAACAACAGCAGCCGGGTCACCCGCTCGGCCACTTGACGACAGTCGAGATGGATGGACATCTGCAGCTCGATGGGCAGCAGACCGTCCTGGCGGTTGACCTCGGTCACCAGCGATTCGAGATCGTAGATCTCCCAGGCGGCGAAATGGGCGGCTGCGATCTCGGTGGCCGGAGCCGAGGTTTCCTGGCCAAGCCGGTACAGCAGCGACACCCCGGCCCGGTCGACCACGGCGTTGGCCAGCCGGTTGGCCACGATCTCCCGGCGAAGCCGATGTCGAGGGATCCGATCCTCGAAACGATCGATGACCGGCCGAGGGAAGTAGTCGATCAGCAGCCGGTCCATGGCCGGGTTGTCGATGACGTCGGAATCCACCAGCTCCTGACTCAGCAGGTTCTTGATGTAGGCGCTGAGCACGGCCAGTTCCGGCGTGGTCAAGCCATCACCGGCCAGCTTGCGTTCCGACAGGGTTTCGGCATCGGGAAGGAACTCCAGCCGCCTGTCGAGCACCCCTCGTTGCTCCAATTCGTCGAGGTAGCGGGCGTGGACGTCGACCAGGCTGGGTGCGTCGATCTTGGCCATGGCCAGGGCAAGAGCCTGGCGATAGTTGTTGGCCAGGACCAGCTCGGCCACCTCGCCGGTCATGTCGGCCAGCAGTTCGTTGCGCTGCTTGGTGGTCATGTCGCCGTCGGCCACGATCTCGTCGAGCAGGATCTTGATGTTGACCTCGTGATCGGACGAGTCGACCCCACCGGCATTGTCGATGGCGTCGGTGTAGATACGGCCGCCGTTGTCGGCGAACTCCACACGGCCCCGCTGGGTCACACCCAGATTGCCGCCCTCGCCCACCACTCGGCATCGAAGGTTCCTGCCGTCGACCCGGATACGGTCGTTGGCCTTGTCGCCCACGTCGGCATGGGATTCGTCCGACGCCTTGACATAGGTGCCGACGCCGCCGTTCCACAACAGATCGACCGGGGCCCGGAGGACGGCGGTCATGAGCTGTTCCGGAGTCAGGGTCGGATCGTCGTCGGGTTCAAGACCGAGTGCGGCCCACGCCTCGGAGGACAGGGTGATCGACTTGGCCGTGCGTTTATGCACCCCTCCACCGTCGGAGATGAGATCGGGGTTGTAGTCGGCCCAGCTCGACCGCTCCAGGTTGAACAATCGCCGGCGTTCCTCATACGACGTGGCCGGGTCAGGGTCGGGGTCGATGAAGATGTGTCGATGATCGAAGGCGGCGACGAGTCTGGTGTGAGGCGACAGCAGCATGCCGTTGCCGAACACGTCACCCGACATGTCGCCCACCCCGACCGCCGTGAACGGCTCGGATTGCACGTCGATGCCCAACTCCCGGAAGTGGCGCTTGACCGACTCCCAGGCCCCGCGGGCGGTGATGCCCATGGCCTTGTGGTCATAACCCTGCGAGCCTCCGGAGGCGAAGGCGTCACCGAGCCAGAAGCCACGCTCGGTGGCCAGGCCGTTGGCGATGTCGGAGAACGTGGCCGTGCCCTTGTCGGCGGCCACCACGAAGTAGGGATCGTCGCCGTCCCACCGGCGGGTGTCGGCGGGGGGAACGACCCTGCCATCGACCAGATTGTCGCTGAGATCGAGCAGGCTGGAGACGAACAGCTGGTACACCTCGACCACTTCGCCCCTCAGCTCGGCCGGGTCGTCGGGTTGGCGCTTGAGCACGAACCCGCCTTTGGCTCCCACCGGCACGATGACCGCGTTCTTCACCATCTGGGCTTTCACCAGGCCCAAAACCTCGGTGCGGTAGTCCTGGGTTCGGTCCGACCATCGCAGACCGCCCCGGGCCACCGGCCCGGCCCGAAGGTGCACACCCTCGAACCAGGGTGAGTAGGTGAAGATCTCATAGGTGGGGCGAGGCTCGGGCAGCTCGTCCAGGCACCCGCAGTCGAGCTTGAACGCCAGATACGGCTTCGCCTCACCGCCGTCGGTTCGCTGGGCCCACGTGGTACGCAGGGTCGAGGTGATGGCGTTGCGGAACCGTCGCAGAACCCGGTCGTGATCGAGGCTGTCGATACCATCGATTGCGGCATCGATCTCGGCTTCGAGCCCGGCTATGGCGGCTGCACCCTCGTCACCGCGATCGGGATCGAACCGGGTCTCGAACAGTTTGCTCAACAGCCGGAGCACGCCGGGGTGTTCCACCACCGTGTTGGCAACGAACGAAGGCGAGTACGGGATGCGGATCTGCTGGAGGTATTTGGAGTAGGCCCGGAGGACGGCCACCTGTGAGGCGGTGAGCCCGGCCCGCAGCACCAACCGATTGAAGCTGTCGTCCTCCACCCGGCCGGCCCAGGCGGCGGCGAACGCATCCTCCACCAGCGCCGAGGTGCGGGCGAAGTCGAGTCCGGTCTCCTCGTGTTCGAGGACGAAGTCGTAGATCCACATCGGATCGTGGCCGGAAGCCCGAACCTCGAATGGACGCTCGTCCACCACGGTCACGCCGAGGTTGGACAAGATGGGCATGACCGCGGTCAGCGACAATCGCTCGCCCAGGCGATACAGCTTCACCTTGAACTCGTTGGGCCGCCGTCCCGGTTCCCGGTAGGCCTTGATTCGCAGGTCACCGGGCTCGGTCAACTCACCGATCTGCTCAAGGTCGGAGGCCGCCACTCGTGGTGAGAAGGCCCGCTGATAGCCGGGGGAGAACGCGTCGGCGAAGGCGCTCTTGAGCCGCAGGGCGGTCGCCTCCTCGAAATGCTGGTCGACGGCCTCGGTGAAGCCATCGTCCCAGACATGGATGAGCGTCTCGATCGTCGACTCCAGGTCGTCGTCGTCGACGTCGACCGACCGGCCCAGACCCCCGTGATTGAGCCGAAGCACGAACCGCAGCCGGGCCAGGATCGATTCCGACATCTGGGCGTCCCAATTGGCGATCGTGCCGTCGAACTGCTCGGACAGCACCGACTCGATGGCGTTCCGGGTGTCGGTGTTGTAGCGGTCCCGGGGCAGGAACACCAGCACGGTCACGAAGCGACCGAACAACTCGGGGCGGGAGAAGACGCGAACCCGACGTCGCTCCTGTAGGCCGGCGATGGCCAGGGCAGTGCCGAACAGTTCATCGGCGCTGGACTGCAGCAGATCGTCCCGGGGGTAGAGCTCGAGTACCGTCTGAAGCCGTTTCTCATCATGGCCACCGTGGGGGAAGTCGGCCCGATTGAGGATCTCCTTGACGATACGGCGAGCCCGGGGAATGTCGATCACCGACCGGTTGTAAACCTCGGAGGTGAACAGCCCGAGGAAGCGCCGTTCACCATTGACCTGACCCTTCTCGTCAAAGGTCTTGACGCCCACATAGTCCATGTAGGCCGCCCGGTGGACGGTGGCCTTGCGGCTGGTCTTGGTCAGGTTGAGCAGCCGGAGCTCGCGGATCCGGGCCTGGGCTTCGGCCGCCATCTCCGACAACAGGCGGGGTCGGCCCAGGCTGGTGTTGGAGCTGAGAATGCCGAGACCGGAGTCGGGAACAATGCAGAGCACATCGACGGTTTCTCCATCCCCGTCCCCACCGCCCTCCACCTGCCGGGTCCTCAAGGCGTAGTCACGGGCCCCGAGGAAAAGGAAATGGTCATCGGCCAGCCAGTCCAGCAGATCGGCGGTTTCGGTCCGCTCCTCATCGGCAACCGGCAGTGACAGGGTGCGCAGCGACTCGGCCACCTCGACCATGCGGTCTCGCATGGCCCGCCAGTCGCGAACCGAGGCCTTGACGTCGCCCAACACCCGCCGAAGGTTCACCTCGATCTCGGCCCGCTGTTCGCCGTTGGAGAGCGGATCGACTTCGATCGAGATCATCGACACCGGCCTCGATCCGGAGGGCTCGCCGGGCTGGGTCGCCTGCTGTTCGGCGGGGTCGACGGCCACGGTCGGCCGACCATCGGCATCGAGATACATGACCGGATGGACCACGAAATGGATGCCCAAGCCAAGACGGCTGAGTTCCATGGTGACCGTGTCGACCAGGAACGGCATGTCCTCGGTCAAGACCTGGATGAGGGTGTGATTCGACCCCCAGCCGTCGAGCTCCACCCGGGGATCGGTAACCGAGATGGCGACCTCACCGCCTGTTCGTTGCTCCGCCAGTTCAAGATGTTGGGTGGCCATGCCGAACAAATCCTCGACCGGCTTGGCCGCCAGGTCGCTGGGATCGACATGGAGGTAGTACTGGCGGAGGGCGTCGGTCAGCTCCGGCCGATCCGGCACCACCTCGACGGCGTAGGCCGTCAGCCTGTCGATGCTGTCGATTGGGTGAACGTCGCCATTGACACTCATGGCCTGATAGTAGTGGCCGGCGGCCCTCGACGCGGAAGTGCCGACTCGGTCGTCGAACGTCGTCGTCACGGGGCTGGAGACGAAACGCATCATGGGCCAGCGGCCAACACCGTCGTTCGGTGACGATTGTCACTACGAGGCGCGCCGATTGGCAAACCATGTCGATCTATGGTTTGTCTGTTACCCGAACGGGTGTTTCCTCCATTGGGGAGGACAATGAAAGGATTTCCATGAGCACATCGATCAACCTGCCACGCTCACTGCAGATGGTTCTGGCCGCTGCACTGGCGATGGCATTGGCCTTGGCCGTGTTCGCCTTCGCCTCGACGGCTGCTCCCGCCGCTGCCCAGGACGATGACGAGGAGACCACGACCACGGTCGCCGACGACTCCGACGACAGCACGACCACCACCGAGGATGACGGAGAGGACACCACCACCACCACGGCGGCCGATGAGGACGAGGGTGATACCCCCGAGGGTGGAGCCGACACCGGTGCCGGTGGTGCCGCCCAGGGTGGAGCCGCCACCGGCGCCCTCCTGGTCGGTCTGGGTGCCTTGACCCTTGGAACCGGCGCCTACGCCGTTCGGCGGTCGCGAGCCTGAGTCGTCGACACGATCAGATCTCGTGACGCCGATCGACCGGCAACAGCAACTGATCGGTCAGCCCTACGCTGAAGCGCCGGGGGCGGTGCGGTTGGACACCGTTTCCACCGCACCGCACCACCGGCGCTCACGATCGTCCAGGAGCAACAAACCCCTTTCGTTGATAGGCGGCCTACTGATGATGGTCGGGCTGCTTCTCGCGGCCGGTGGCATCATGCTGGTTGCCGCGCCTACGGGGTCCGGCCTTGACGTCGAGTCGTCGGCGACCGGTGATGATGCCGGGTTCTCGTTTGACGATCTGGTGCCCGATTGGGTGCCGTCGCCTTTCGGCGAGAGCACGGAGTCGACCACGGCCGGGTCAGGGTCCGAGGCCACGGTGGCCGTCGCCGGCCAGTCCGCATCTGCCGCCGGCACGACTGTCATCGTCGACGAGCCCACGCCGGTCGGTATTCGCATTCCAGCGATCGGCGTCGACGCATCCATGATCCCGCTCGGTTTGCGACCCGACCGCACCATCGAGGTTCCGCAGGATTTTGCTCAAACCGGGTGGTGGGTCGACGGCCCGGAACCGGGGGAGCCGGGTCCGGCGGTCGTACTCGGCCACGTCGACTCCCGATCCGGACCGGCGGTCTTCCTGGATCTCCGATACCTGCAGCCCGGCGATGAGGTGGTGATCGATCGGGTGGACGGCACCACGGTCACCTACCGGGTCGATCGACTGGAGCAGCATCCCAAGGACGAGTTCCCGACCGAGGCGGTGTACGGTCCGACCGCCGACGCCCAGCTGCGGCTGATCACCTGCGGCGGCGACTTCGACCAAGGCATCCGGCACTATGTCGACAACATCGTGGTGTTCGCGTCGCTGGCGTGAGGTCCACAGTGGCGTGTTGGCGTGACGTCACCGTGGACATGGAACGGTACTTCGGATGTCTCGCCGTCCCCGGCGGTGCGAGCCGGGATCATCGACGGGTCCCTGATCGCTTCTCGGCATACATGAGTTCGTCGGCGTCGTGCAGCAGGGAATCGGTGGTGCTGCCGGGCTTCGCCACCGCCGAGCCGATCGAGGCATCGACCATGATCACGGAGCCATCCATATCGAACGGTTGGGCCAGCACCCGGCGCAACCGTTGTTCGATGGCGGTCCGTCCCTGGGTGGCATCGCCGACAAGTCCGATCACGAACTCGTCGCCCCCGACGCGACCGACCAGATCGTCGCCCCGGACGATGGCCCGGATACGACGCACGAACTCCAGCAGCACCTTGTCACCCGCCTTGTGGCCGAACCGATCGTTGACCGTCTTGAACCGGTCGAGATCGCAGTAGAGCAGAGCCAGGTCGGGCTCGGATGCCGCCAGCAGCCCGGTGACCCGACGGTCGAAAGCTCGGCGGTTCAGGGCCCCGGTCAGGGGGTCGAGGTCCACCAGCTCCCGCAGCCGGACTTCCGCCAGCTTCAGCTCCGTGACATCCGACATGGTCACGATGTAGCCTCCCACCGAGGGATCGCCACGAAGGTCGGTGATGTGGGTGTCGAAGTGCCGGGGCCGACCGGAGATGTCGTGGGCCAGCACCGAGAGGCGCAGGTGATCCTCGATCCTGGCCAGCGCCGACTCGACCAGAGGGCGATCCGCGGGATTGACGAGATCGGTGAACGGCGTACCCACCACATTGACGAAGTCGAGCCCGAGCCGCCGGCCCAGGGCGGCGCCGGCCGATCGGATCCGGGCCCCGGAATCGAGGAACATCAGGATGGCCGGCGAGTGGTGGACCAGCATGCGGAGCAGGTTGGGGTCATCGCCTCCGAGTTCGAGGTCGAAACGGTCGTGGATGCGACGTAGCACGTTGACCACACGGCGTTGGCCGTCGATCATCAGCGGCCGGCCCCGGGCCTCCACCGGGTGGATGGTCCCGTCCTCAGCCACAATCCGGAGCCGCAGGGGCAGACCCTCGCTCTGGTCGACGACGGTGATGAAGGCATTGACCACGCTGATCACGTCGTCGGGGTGCACGGCATCGATCACGTTGCGCCCCAGCCAACGCTCCAGCGAGGAGCCCAGGAGCTCGGCTGCAGCTGCGTTGGCCCAGACGAGTTCGCCGGTCTCCGTGGTGCAGATCACGGGATCGGCCACATGGTCGATCAGCACGCTCCCATCGAGCATGAGAGCCAATCGGCAGCTAGCGGTCTCGGTCAAGCATGGACGTCATGGCTACACGTTCGTCGCCCTTCGGGGGGTCGCCTTCGAGGCTGATCTGACGCTCCAACGGCCGGTTCGAGAGGATCGAATCCAGATAGTCCTTCAGCGCTTCCGCATTTCGGACCTCGCGCTCGAGCTGTTCGGCCATGTAGTACCGATGTTCCAGGATCTCGTGGAAGATCTCGGCCGGCTCCAACCGCTGACGGAGGTCCTCGGGGATGCCTTCCACCACAGGCTCGTACACGTCGGCCAGCCATCTGGCCGCGGCCACGGCCTGTGGAATCGGCTTGTCGGAGTCCCTCTCCAGCCAGGCCCGGTA
>JAHEJM010000123.1 GCA_024638815.1 Acidimicrobiales bacterium
CATTTCCGTTCCCGCATGATCTCCTTGATGTGGGCGGTCCGGGCCACGACGTTCTTGGCTTCGGTGTAGACGAAGCCGGCGGCGATGGCGTGGAGCCAGAACCAGCGCCGGTGCTGCTTGATGGAGGGGTCGGCGACTCGCCAGGCGTACCACGTCTGGGCCGGCCCGGCCGACAGGGTGAAGAGGGTCGAGACCACGAAGACGGGAATGAACCAATTGATCGGTGGATTGCCCCGAAGCAGCCAATAGGCGAACAGGGGTGCGACCTGCTGGGACAGCCACGGGTACATCTCCCTCCAACCGAGAAGATGGGCCGCCCCCAGGCGTTGACGGAGGCTCAGTGATCGACGAACCATTCGGGGAAGGTGGCGCATCGAGACCTGCGACCAGCCCTGAGCCCATCGCAGCCGCTGGTTCCACAACGCTTTGGCGGTGTCGGGGGCGAGTTCGGTGGAGATCAACCCGGGATCGGAGACGATTCGGCCTCCCTCGGCCACAACCCGTAGCGACGAATCGATGTCCTCGGTGAGCATGAAGCCCCGCATGCGGGTGTGCTCCAACAGTTCGCTGCGCCAATAGCCGTTGGAGCCGCCGAAGATCCCGAAGTCGTGCAGACGGGCCCGACCCGGGTGGGAGACGGCGTAGATGACCTCGAACTCGGCGGCCACCAGCCGGGTCAGCCAGTTCCGATCACCGTTGCGCACGACGCAATGCCCCTGGACGACATCGACGCCGCTGGCCAGCCACCGCCAGGCCCGATGGAACGAGCCCGGTCGAGGATGGTGGTCGGCGTCGAACATGCCGACGAACTCGCCCCGAACCCGTGTGACCGCGGCATTGACGTTCTGAGCTTTGCTGACCGAGCCCTCGACCCGGAGCGGTTCGAACCGTGGATCGCGCTCGGCGATGGCCCGCAACTCGCGCTCGACCGGCATGGGTCGCGGTGTGTTGTAGGCCAGGATGATCTGCAGGTCGGGGTAGTCGGTGGCCAGGAACGACTCCACCGTTTCCACAACCGTCTCGGCTTCGTTGGGTAGATAGGCGGCGATGATGGCCGAGGCCTTGGGCGGGACACCCGGTGGCGGCGGTGGTGGCTCGGGGCGATCTCGGGCGGCCAGGCACTCCACCCAGATCAGCCCGGCCGTGAACGCCAGTGCCATCACGAGGACCAGATAGACGGGTCCGGTGATGTCCAGCCCGACCGAATCGAGGATGGCGTAGGTGCTGAACGGCACCAGGAGGCAGATGAGCTGTTGAAAGCCCACCTGCAGCGGAGTCCGAACCCGCTCGACCATCTGCCGCACCGGCCCGAAGTCGTCAGGCTTTCGGGACATGCCGGTCTGCCACCGAGTCGGATGCAGATCGAGTTGCTCCGCCTCGTACGACATTGCCGTCCACGCCCGGTCCTCCAGCTCCTCACGAGTCAGTCCGGGCTCGAGTTGGGCGTGACCGATCAGCGGCGTGAGATGGACCGGTGCTCCGGCCACGGAGAATTCGTGTCGATGGACGAGCCTCGACAGCCGCTCGAGTCGGATCTGCGCACCCTTTGCCGGCGTTCCCGGCAGCAGCAGCACGAGCACGCCGCGGGAAAACCCGATGTAGTCGAGCTGTCGACCGTCGGCTTCGATGAGGCGGACCAACTGGGCCAGCAGTTCGTCGCGGGCCCGCGACCCCAGTCGGGCCTGCAGGGCCGGCAGCTCATCGAGGGCGAGGTAGGCCAGAGTGCCGGTTCGACCACCCCGACTGACCCGCTCCAGTTCCAGATCGATATGGCGCTCCAACGCCTCGGATGTCAGCGAGCCGGTGACCGGGTCCTTGACCAATTCCGACCGGGGAAGGGGCGGACGATCCATGCGTACGGCGAGTCGGGCGACGAGCTCGTCCCGCGACGGGCGGCCGGTGATGACGTCATCGGCTCGGCGACCGAACGCCTCGAGCACCATGCCCCGTTCTCGGCGCCGAAGCGTGACGACGGCCGGTACCCGCTCACCGTCGGGGTGGGCCCGCAGCTCGTCGAGAACCTTGAACTCGGGCCCGTCAGGCCTCGTGACGGTGAGCACCACGAGGCTGGGCATGGCCGATTCGAGGAGGCCGAGCGCCTCGGATGCACTGGACACGGCCAACGCCAGCCAACCACCGACTTCAACCGCCCTGACCACCTGATCCCGCCTCTTGTCGTCCTCGCCGACGACGAGCACGGTCCGCTGCACGATGTTCACGGTGAACCGATCAGCGTCACGGGCGAGGGCAGTCGAAAGAGACATCTCAGGAGCCCATCGACCGCGCCGCTCGTTCGTTGAGGACAACGTCGGCAAGGTCGAGCAACCCGAATGAGGCCCGAGCGGGGATGCAATCGCGACCTCGTCGACGGTTGTCCGGGCGTCCAAGGGACCTAGGGCTCTGGACGTCGTCATCCACCTGAGTTGGAATGAAGGTGCCGGCGATGAACCGGCGTTTCGCGCCCATCCGGAGATTCCGGTGTCGGGTAATGACACGACGGAGCCGCCGTCGATCCAAACGCCATGGTGCTCAGTCCCCCCACACCCCGCAAAGACGCGTTCTTTCGCCACCACGAGATGTGGCTTGGCAACGTCGTCAATCTCTTCGCCAACCATGTCGGGGAAGGGTTGCCATGAACGGCAAAGGGACCTTCGCCAGGCCGGCATCGGCCAGGTTGAAGCGCTCACTCGGCTCCAATCGCGTCGTCGTGTGGGCGATCAAACACATCGTGTCGCCCATCGACCGTTTGACGGTCAAGGTTGGACGGGGACGAATCCCGCCACCGACGAGCCTGGCCGTACCGACGCTGCTGCTGACCACGGTTGGACGCAGGTCAGGTTTGAAACGCACAATCCCGCTTGTATTCGTTCCCGACGGGGACGCTTATGTGGTCGGCAACGCCAGGCCCGTTGGTGAGCGACGCAACCCCTGGGTGCTCAACCTGCGGGCTTCCGGCTCGGGAACAGTGCGACACGATGGTCGGACTCGTGACGTGATCGCCCACGAACTCGGGGCCGACGAACTCGAGCGGTGGTGGCGAGAACTCGCCGCCGCGTGGCCGGCGTTCGAAACCCATTATGCCGGCACCGGTGAACGCTCCGTGTTTCGCCTCGAGCCGGTGGAATCACACGACCGTTTCGCCGGCCGGTGAGATGACCGTGGCCAGGGGCGACAGACAATACCCATTCGGAAACCGACAACAGGGACCATGCCATGACCGACGTCGCATTCAAGACCAGCCTCGATCTCCGGGGCAAGACCATCACCACCTTCATTCTCTATGAAGCCCACCACGCCCTCGAGCACGCCATGGTTGGGGAGCGGGTAGAGATAATGACCGACGCCTTTCCCGCGATCGAGCCGGACATCGCTGCGTGGTGCCGCACAACCGGCAACCGGCTCGTCGTCGTATCGGCTGACGGCGAGACCCGCCGCTACGTCATCGAGAAGGGACCGCCGAAGGAGTCAACCCACAAGCTAGCGGCCGTCATCTCCGATGACGGCTTGTTCGAACTCCTGTCGCCGCTGGGGTTTGCGCTGGCAGCGGCACTCGAGGGTGACGATGTGTCGCTCTACTTCCTGGGCCCTGCGGTCCGTGTTCTTGCTCCCGGCTACACAGCCAAGATGCACGGTCTCGGTCGTCCTTTCAGCCGCTTTCCCCGATCCGGACTGGCCAAGACCGGTCACGTCCCCCCGCAGGACAAGATCACCCAGTTACAGAAGCTGGGTGCACGTTTGTACGCTTGTGGCCCTTCGATGGACCACTACAAGGTCGATCCCTCCAAGCTGGCCTTCGAAGGAGTCACGGTTTGCGAGTACCTGACCTTCATGGAACAGATGCACAGCGCCGACATTCACCTCTTCGTCTAGCGCCGGGCCACCGTCGGACCGGCCGGCTGGTCGGGATCCGGCATGGGTGAGACTATGGCTTGGATGAACCGCACTCCACCTCGGGGGGATCGACCACCCTGGGATCCGGTGAACGGTCTGCGGGTCGGCATCGTGATCGGCGCACTGCTCGGCGCGGCGGCCGTCGCCGTCACCGGAATCTCGAGCGTCTGGATCGTGGCCGTGTGCGCCGTCATCGGCGGCGGACTCGGGTACCGTTGGGAACGGCGTAAACGGGAGGATCGATGACCTTCGATCGATCCCCACAAACCCCGTGGCATGTCGCCCATCCGCCAGGTGAACCACCGTCGATCAGTGGTTTGGCCACGGCCTGCACCTCTCAGTCGGGTGATACGGGTTCGACGGAAAGCTGGTCTCGTACCTCGGTGATTCCCTGGGCATGGCCGACCGCCCCCACCACCGCCCGCCGTTGCATGGCCGACGAGACGGTGCCACTGAGGGTGACGATGGATCCGTCCACCGTCACGTCGATACCGGCGGCCAGATGTTCGGCCCGCCGGCTGAGCGCGTCCACGATCACCTTGCGCACATCGGCCGGTGAGAGATGCGGCGGGATGATGTCGATGCGGTTGATCACATTGCGAACACCGCCGAGGTGGGTGATGGCCCGTTCCGCCTCCTTCGCCTGGGCAACCGTGGTGCATGCTCCCGTCAGGGCAACCATTCCGTCGATGACGGAGACGGTCAGATGCCGCTCCGGTACCACGGCGTCCCACTGGAGAACCTGCTCCACGATGGCCTTGAGTTCGTCATCGGACGGGTGAAGTTCGGCCCGGGGCTTGACCTCGATTGCGCTGATCACATCGTGGACCCCGTCGACCGACTGTGTCGCCGACTCGGCCTCCTTCTTCTCGGCGTAGCTGCCGACGGAGCCGATGATGGTGACCACTCCATCGACCACCTCGACGTCGACCCTGGAGTCGTCGAGCAGCACATCCCACGCCAGCTCCTTCCGGACCCGATCCTGTAGACGCTCGTCGGCTGTGCGTTTTCTCATGGTCTAAGCGTGCCCGTGCATCGGCAGGAAGCCCAGGGTCGAAAGTCGCAACGTCGCTCCCTCGTCGGGGGCCGAGACGTACTACCTCGGGGTCCCCGGCTCGGCCCCTGGCACGGGTGTCGGCAGCCGGCCTCAGACCATCGTGAACGTGAACTCGACATGCTCGCCGTCGCCGGATGTGTCGATCTGGATCTTGTCTCCGTCGTCGATCTCGCCGTCGAGGATCATCAAGGCCAGCCGATCGGCGATCTCCTTCTGCACCGTGCGCTTGAGCGGGCGGGCACCGAAGGCGGGATCGAAACCGAGTCGGGCCAGTAACGCACGGGCCGAATCGGTAACGTCGAGGACGATGCGCCGGTCGACCAGCCGTCGGGCCAGCCGGTCGAGCTGGATGTCGACGATCTTGACCAGGTCGTCCTCGGTGAGCGAGCTGAACCGCACGATGTCGTCCACCCGGTTGATGAACTCCGGTCGGAAGAAGTCCTTGGGGTCACCGGGCAGGTTCGAGGTCATGATCAACACCACGTTGGTGAAGTCCACGGTACGGCCCTGTCCGTCGGTGAGCCGACCGTCATCCATCAGCTGCAGCAACACGTTGAAAACGTCGGGGTGGGCCTTCTCCACCTCGTCCAGCAGCACCACGGCATAGGGCCGACGGCGAATCGCCTCGGTCAACTGTCCGCCCTGGTCATAGCCCACGTAGCCCGGAGGGGCACCGATCAGCCGGCTCACCGTGTGCTTCTCCATGTACTCCGACATGTCGAGGCGGATCATTGCCCGCTCGTCGTCGAACAGGAAATCGGCCAGGGTGCGAGCCAGCTCGGTCTTGCCCACACCGGTGGGGCCGAGGAACAGGAACGAGCCGATGGGGCGGTTCTTGTCGGACAGGCCGGCCCGGCTGCGGCGGATGGCGCCGGCCACGGCGGCCACCGCTTCGTCCTGGCCGATGACCCGCTTGTGCAGCTCGTCCTCGAGCCGCAGCAGCTTGCGGGCCTCGCCCTCCATCAATCGGCTGACCGGGATTCCGGTCCAGCGGCTGACGACCTCGGCGATGTCCTCCTCGTCGACCTCCTCTTTGAGCATGGTGGTCTCGGACTGCAGCTCTGCCAGCTTGGCCGACGCCTCGTCGATACGACGCTCCACCGCCGGCAACAGGCCGTAGCGGATTTCAGCCGCCTTCTCCAAGTCCGTCTCACGCTCCAATTGACGTTGGAGGGTGTCGGCCTCCTCCTTGAGGGTGCGAATCGTCTCGATGGCGTCCTTCTCGTTCTGCCAGTGGGCCCTCATGCCGGCCACACCCTCGCGCAGATCGGCCAGCTCGGCCTCGAGTTCGGCCGACCGTTCCTTGGAAACCTGGTCGGTCTCCTTGGCCAGGGCCACCTGTTCCATTTCCAACTGGCGGATACGACGCTCGACCACATCGATCTCGGTCGGCAGCGAATCGATTTCGATACGGAGCTTGGAAGCGGCCTCGTCCATCAGGTCGATGGCCTTGTCGGGCAGGAAACGACCGGTGACGTAACGATCGGACAGGGTGGACGCGGCCACGATGGCCGAGTCCTGGATACGGACACCGTGGTGAACCTCGTACCGCTCCTTCAGGCCACGGAGAATGGCGATGGAGTCCTCGACCGAGGGCTCGCCCACGAACACCTGCTGGAACCGACGCTCGAGGGCAGCGTCCTTCTCCACGTATTTGCGGTATTCGTCCAGCGTGGTGGCGCCGACCATACGGAGTTCGCCCCGGGCCAGCATGGGCTTGATCATGTTGGAGGCGTCCATGGCCGATTCGCCCCCGGCCCCGGCACCGACGATGGTGTGCATCTCGTCGATGAAGGTGATGACCTCACCTTCGGCGTCGGTGATCTCCTTGAGAACGGCCTTGAGCCGCTCCTCGAACTCACCGCGGTATTTGGCCCCGGCCAGCATGGCCGAGATGTCGAGGGCGATGACCCGCCGGTTGCGCAGCGACTCGGGCACGTCACCCTCCACCACCCGTTGGGCCAGGCCCTCGACGATGGCGGTTTTGCCCACACCGGGCTCACCGATGAGCACCGGGTTGTTCTTGGTCCGCCGGCTCAACACCTGGACCACGCGACGAATCTCGTCATCACGGCCGATCACGGGATCGAGCTTGCCGGCCCGGGCCTCCTCGGTCAGGTCCCGCCCATACTTCTCCAGAGCCTGAAACTGGTCCTCGGGATTCTGGCTGGTGACCCGATGGGAGCCACGAACCTGCTGGAGAGCCTCCAGCAGTTGATCCCGGGTGAGATTGAGACGGGCCGCAGTGGCGCCACCCATGTCCCGGTTGGCCAGTGCCAGCAGCAGATGTTCGGTGGACACATACTCGTCACCCAACTCGGCCCGGACCGAGTCGGCCTCGGCCAGGACCCGGTTGGTCTGACGGGACAGTCGGGGCTCGGCACCGTAGGCCTTTGGAAGTTTGGCCAGCGCCTCCTCGGTCTCGTTTCGCAGGGCGGCAACCGGCCGCTCGACCTTGGTCAGGAGGGGAAGGACCACCCCTTCGGGTTGGCTCAACAACGCCGAGAGCACGTGGTCGGGGGTGACCTCGGGATTGGAGTCGGACCCAGCTCGCTCGATGGCGGCGGCCACGGCCTCGTTGGTTTTGATGGTCCACTTCTTCGGATCAACAGCCATAATACTTCTATTTTATCTGATTCTGTCAAAGTTGATAATACGCATGTCAACTTTTATGAGTGTTATGTCGCGATAGTTGGCGGGAATGAAGAAGGCCGAAAGGGCCGGCAGCCAAGCACAACCGGTCGGCCCCGCCCGATGGCCGGCTCAGCCCCGACGTCGGCGCTGGTAGAGGGTGACGCTCTGGCTGACCGGCACGATCTCCCGCCGATGCTGGCGGTGGGCGTCGGCCACCGCCTCCTCGGCCTCGGCCTTGAGCCGCTCGATCCTGATCTCCAGCTCGGCCACCTCCGCTTCCAGCTCCATGACCCGCTTGACCCCGGCCAGGTTGAGGCCCTCATCGGTCAACTCCTGAATGCGGCGGAGCAGGGCGATGTCGTCATCGCTGTAGCGACGGCTGCCGCCCCCGGTTCGGGCCGGAGCCACCAGTCCCTTGCGTTCGTAGATGCGCAGGGTCTGGGGATGACAACCGGCCAGATCGGCGGCAACCGAGATCACATAGACGGCTCGGGTCGATCGTCGGGTTTCGTCTGCGGCCACGTTGCCACCTCCTTTCTGGTTGGTCGGTCGATTGGGGGCCCGCCTAGCTGGCGGCCCCGGTCAGGCGGTCCCGGGGGGATTTGGGCATGGCGGCGGCCAGGGCTTCCACCGCTGCCCGCTGCTCGTCGGTCAGTTCGGTGGGGACGTCGACCACCACGGTCACCAGGAGATCACCGGTACCCTTCGTGGTCGATACGCCGCGGCCCCGAACTCGAAAGGTCTTGCCCGTCGGCGTGGCCGGCGGGATCTTCAGCGTCACGGTCGCGCCATCGAGGGTCGGCACCTTCACATTGGCGCCGAGGGCGGCCTCGGCGAACGTGATGGGTACGTCGATGGTGAGGTTGTTTCCTGAACGACCGAACACGGAATGGGCTCCTACCTTCACGATCACATAGAGATCACCGGCTGGACCACCGTTGCGACCGGGGGCGCCACGGCCCTTCAATCGTATGCGCTGGCCGTCCTTGACCCCGGGAGGGATACGGACTTTGACCTGGCGGGGCTTGCGGTCGATACCGCTACCACGACAGGTGGAACACGGATTGGTCACGACCCGACCCCGACCCTGACAGCGTGGGCACGGTTGGCTGAGGGAGAAAAAGCCCTGATCGTCATCGAGCACACCGCGCCCGTGACACTGGGAGCACACCTCGGGTTGGCTGCCGGGGGCGGCCCCGCTGCCCGAGCAGGTGGAGCAGGCGGCATCGGAGGTGAGGTGGACCGAGGTGGTCACACCGTTGACCGCATCGCCGAAACTCAGGTTGAGTTCGGCTTCGAGATCGTCACCCCGGCGGGGACCGGTGCCGGGGGCGGAGCGACGACCGGCCCCGAACAGATCACCGAGAATATCGGACAGGTTGGAGGTGTCGAACCCGAACCCGCCACCCTGGGGGTCGCCACCACGGGCTCCACCACCGAACCCACCACCGAACATTCCGGCAGCCGGTCCGTACTTGCGGATCTCGTCGTACTCCCGACGGCGTTCGCCGTCGGACAGCACGTCGTAGGCCTCGGAGACCTCTTTGAACTTGTCTTCAGCCTTCTTGTCGTCGGGATTGGCGTCAGGGTGGTAGGTGCGGGCCAGCTTTCGATAGGCCTTGGTGATCTCCTTGTCCTCGGCGTCGTCGGAGACACCCAGGATCTTGTAGAAATCCTTCTCCAGCCAATCATGCTGCGACATGGCGACTCACTTGCATTCAACCACTTGAATCAGCCACGGACGCTGACCATGGCCGGACGAACAACTCGGCCTTTCCAGACGTAACCGGCGCGCATGACCTCGGCCACGACCGGTCCGACCTGGCCGCTCTCGCCCTCAGCGTGGACGACGGCCTCGTGGAGATTGGGATCGAACGGTTCGGCCCCGTCCTCCGAGCCGGTGGGGTCGATGCGTTCAAGACCGTGCTTGGCCAGGGTATCGAGCATGGTTCGACGCATGGGCGACACCGACTCGACCCCACTGGCCAGTGCCGCATCGAAAGCGTCGAGTACCGGTAGCAGCTCCTGGATCAGGCCGTCGTTGGCCCGCTCCCGGGCCTCGGTCTCCCGCTTGCCAACCTGCTTGCGGTAGTTCTCGAACTCGGCCTGAATCCGGCGCGACGTGTCGAGATATTGATCCCGCTCGGCGGTCACCCGCTCAAGGTCACCGACCAGGGCCTCCACCGACACCTCGGCCTCGGCGGTTCCGTTGCCGGTGGCCGAAGCTGACTCGTCGGGCTCGACGATCTCGGGCTCGAGCGGTGCATCGAAGGATGCGGTGTCGGCTCCGGGGTCCGCAGGGGACGAGTCGGCCGACTGATGGCCGCCCGTCCCGGCCTCGGAGGCCGCCGTTGAACCTTCGGTGGCCGGGGGCTGGCCTGTGTCGTGATCGGTGCGGGCTCGGCTCACGCCTCTTCTCCGTCGTCGTCGACGATCTCGGCGTCGACCACGTCGTCATCATCGGGCATATCGGAACCTCCGGCGGACGGTCCGCCCTCGGCGGCGGCCGAGGCCTGCTCGTAGAGTTTGGTCGACACGGTCTGGCTTGCCTTGACCAACTTCTCGGTCGAGTCCTTGATGGCCTCGATGTCATCGCCGTCGAGAGCCTTGCGGACCTCGGCCATGGCATCTTCGACCGCCGTCTTCTCGTCGGCCGGGATCTTGTCACCCTGATCGGTCAGCAACTTCTCGGTCTGGTAGACCAGCGAGTCGGCGCTGTTGCGAATCTCGGCCTCTTCCCGGCGCTTGCGGTCCTCCTCGGCGTGGGCCTCGGCGTCCTTGACCATCTGGTTGATCTCGTCCTCATTGAGGTTGGACTGACCGGTGATGGTGATGGACTGCTCTTTGTTGGTGGCCCGATCCTTGGCCGAGACATGGACAATGCCGTTGGCGTCGATGTCGAACGTGACCTCGATCTGCGGTACGCCGCGGGGTGCCGGCGGCAGGTCGACCAGCTCGAACTTACCCAGGGTCTTGTTGTACATGGCCATGTCCCGCTCACCCTGGAGCACGTGGATCTGCACCGACGGCTGGTTGTCCTCGGCGGTGGAGAACACCTCGCTCTTGCGGGTGGGGATGGTGGTGTTCCGCTCGATCAGCTTGTGCATGACCTGGCCCTTGGTCTCGATGCCGAGAGAGAGCGGTGTCACGTCAAGCAGCAGGACGTCCTTGACGTCGCCCTTGAGCACACCGGCCTGGATGGCGGCACCGATGGCCACCACCTCGTCGGGGTTGACCGACTTGTTGGCCTCCCTACCGGTCATGTCCTCGACCAGCTTGGACACCGCGGGCATGCGGGTGGAACCTCCGACCAGGATTACATGGTCGATGTCGGCCTGCTTCATACCGGCGTCGGCCAGGGCCTGCTCGACCGGACCCTTGACCCGCTTGAGCAGATCGGAGGTCATCTCCTCGAACTTGGCCCGGGTCAGGTTCAGATCGAGGTGCAGCGGGCCTTCGGCGGTGGCGGTGACGAAGGGCAGATTGATGTTGGTGGAGGTCACCTGCGACAACTCGATCTTGGCCTTCTCGGCCGCTTCCTTGAGCCGCTGGGCCGCCATCTTGTCGGTGCTGAGATCGACGCCGTTGGAGTTCTTGAACTCGGTCACCATCCAGTCGATGACGGCCTGGTCCCAGTCGTCACCACCGAGTTCGGTATCACCGGAGGTCGACTTGACCTCGAACACGCCGTCGCCGATCTCGAGGATGGAGACGTCGAAGGTACCGCCGCCGAGGTCGAAGACCAGGATGGTCTGATCCGAGTCGTCGCCCTTGTCCAGGCCGTAGGCCAGGGCGGCGGCGGTGGGCTCGTTGATGATGCGCAACACGTTGAGCCCGGCGATGGTACCAGCCTCCTTGGTGGCCGTGCGCTGGGCGTCGTCGAAGTAGGCGGGAACGGTGATCACGGCATCGCTCACCGTCTCGCCCAGGTACGACTCGGCGTCCCGCTTCAACTTCATGAGGGTGCGGGCCGAGATCTCCTGGGCGGTGTAGCCCTTCCCGTCGATTTCTGTGGACCACTTGGAGCCCATGTGCCGCTTGACGGAACGGATGGTGCGGTCGGGGTTGGTGATGGCCTGTCGCTTGGCCACCTCACCGACCATGACCTCGCCACCGTCCTTGGCGAAGGCGACGACCGACGGCGTTGTCCGTGACCCTTCCGCATTGGGGATGACGACCGGGTCGCCGGCTTCCAGCACGGCCACCACGGAATTGGTGGTTCCAAGGTCGATGCCTACGGCTTTTGCCATGTTGAATCAAACTCCTGTTTCTGATGGGGAGGGCTGTTTCAGGCCGGCCGGGGCGCCGGGGCCCAGGGGGAGGAGGCTGCGGTCGCCCCAGCCGGCGAGATCGTATCTGATGTGTAGTCAATCAGATCTTCGTCTTAAATCCTACATACTTGAGTGC
>JAHEJM010000027.1:0-25435 GCA_024638815.1 Acidimicrobiales bacterium
CTAGTGCAGCTCGTCGGGAGCGTCCAAGGGTGCGGGGGGAATGCGGACTCCGGGCCTCCACCGTTCCCGACTGGAGTGGGGGGCCAGGCGACCTGGCACCACCAGCAGACCGACGGTCACGGCGAACAGCACACCGGCGGTGATGGGGAGCCAGAAGAAGGGTCGGTCCCCCCGGTCGATGAGTTCGAGGGCAAGCGCCGCTCCGGCCCCGCCGAGCAGGCATGACACGCCGACGGCCCCGGCCGCCGCCGGGTAGATGGACGGGCCGATCACCGGGTTCCGGCGGCGGAGGTGGTTGAGGCGGACACACTCGTTGTAGATCAGCACGGTCGAACCTCCGGCGGCCAGCGCCAATGGTCCCCATCGGCCAAGTCCGCCGTCGACGGTGTAGGCCACGACCACGCACAGCAGCAGGGCTCCGGTGGCCAGCCACAACCAGCTGTAGCGCCCGGTGTCGGCGGCCACGTAGTGCAGCGTGATCATGAGGACCAGGGCGATGACCAGGATGGTCGGCCCGAACGGCAGGTAGGCGATCACGGTCCAGGCCACCATGATGAGCACGGCCAGCACCAGCTCCGGGGCCCGGTGGTGGGCGGCGACATGCTCGATCGCCCGGATGAGGGGTGAGAACAGGCGCAGCAGAAGGCGATCAGGCGGCACTGCGGGCCCGCCCCAGGTTCGGTAGTACTCGGCGTAGCAGGAAGTCGAGCGAGCCGGAGGCGTCCCACGGAATCACCGTGACCCCCCGTTGCCGCAGCCAGCGTTCGTTCAGTTCGTTGCCGACCCGGAAGATGCGGCGGGCAAGTTCCGACACGTCGGGTCCGTCGCCGGGCAGAACCGGCTTGATCACGATGATCTCGTGACCTCGGCTGCGAAGGGTCACCAGCAACGACAAGGTGCGTTCGCTCAGCAGCGGGGAGATGGCGACGATGGTGGCCGATCCCGGCAGGTTCGACGGCAGCACCAGATGTTCGTCGGGCAGGCTACGGGGGAAAACCTCGGTGGCCAAAAGGGCGTCGACCACGGTGTGAAGGTGGCGCCGGCCGAGACGGGTCGGGATCCACCGCATGGACCGCCCGATATCGAGCAGACCCAGGCGGTCCTGGGCTCGAAGGTGACGCTCGCCCAGGGCCATCGCCGCCGTCACCGTCCACCGCAAGGTGGTGTCCATGTCGACGCCAAGGTCCTGGGCCGAGTCGACCAGGAGCACAATGGTCGATGACCGGTCGGGGTGACGTTCGATCACCATCGGTTTGCCCCGCCGGGCCGACAGCCGAGGATGAACCGACCGAACGGGGTCGCCGTAGCGGTAGGGGCGGATCTCGGCGAACTCGCTGCCCGCCCCCTTGCTCTTCGACCGGTGCTCGCCGGTCACCGGTCGCTCCCGATACAGCGGGATGAGACTGGCCAGGCGCTCGGCCGGGGGATGAACCCGAACCGGGACGTGGACCGGATAGCGGACCACCTGCTCCGAGATCCCCAGGCGATCACGGCTCACCACCACCACCCACTCCGGGCCGGCCGCTCCCCACCGATCGGCCCGGACACCGATGACGAAGCGGGTTCGGCCCCGGATCATCGACACCATACGGCTTGATGTCACCGGGGTCAGAGTCGGGGGGAACTGCACTTCGACGTCGGCGAAGCTGGTCCGGGGCGCCACCAGGTCGATGCCGACCTCCAGTTCGTCGCCCTCGATGACCCGGGGGGAGCTGACGGTGGCATTGCCGGCGGTGACCTCGGGCCACCATCCGTCGGCGATGGAGAAGGCCAGGGCGCCGAGAAAGGGTGAGGTCAGGGCCAGTGGCCCGATCTCCCCGCTGATGAGGGTGGCGGCCAACCCGGCCCAGCCGGCCACGAAACAGAACCAGAACCGATGGGTCAGGTGGCGGGTCACGGTACGGCTTGCTTGCTCGGTCGGCTACCGGCGGGGCGACATGGAGGGAGGTGGCATCGACTGCGGTGGCATGGCCTGCGGGTGGTAACCGGGGGGTCCACCGGGTGCCGGTGTGTAGCCGGAGGGAGCGCCCGGCGGATTCCACGCACCCCGGGCGAACTCGGGGTCGTCGGAGGGCTCGATGGCCTTGGGCGCCGGCACCTGGGCCACCACTTCGGCCACCACCTGGTCGCTGCGCACTCCCCGTACCCACTGGTCGGGCTGCAGCAACAGACGGTGGGCCAGGCATGGCCCGGCCACCGCCTTGATGTCATCGGGATCGACGTAGGACCGGCCCCGAATCGCGGCCCGGGCCCGGCCGGCCTTGAGCAGGGCGAGCGAACCCCGGGGGCTGGCGCCGGCCTCGGTTCGGCTGTTGGCACGGGTGGCGTCCACCAGGTCCACCACGTACTGGGCCACCGGCCGGGAGATGTGGACCTCCTCCACCCGGCGCTGCAGGCCGGCGATGTCGTCGCGGCCCATCACCGGGTTGAGCGTGACCCGATCCCCGCCTCGAGCGGCCCGTCGCATGATCATCTCCACCTCGTTGTTCCGGCCCGGGTAGCCGACGCCGGTGCGGATCAGGAAGCGATCGAGTTGGGCCTCGGGTAGGGGGTAGGTGCCCTCCTGCTCGATGGGGTTCTGGGTACCGATGACCAGGAACGGCCGGGGCAGGCGGCGGGTGGTGGCATCGGCCGTGACCTGGCGTTCCTCCATGGCCTCCAACAGGGCCGACTGGGTCTTGGGCGGAGCCCGGTTGATCTCGTCACCCAGCACCAGATTGGCAAAGACCGGGCCGGGCCGGAACTCGACCTCACCGTTGCTCCCGGCCAGCACGGTGGCCCCGGTGATGTCGGCCGGGATGAGATCGGGCGTGAACTGGATGCGGGAGAAATGCAGCCCGGCGGCCTCGGCCAGGGCCCGGGCGATGGCCGTCTTGGCCACCCCGGGCACGTCCTCGAGCAGGATGTGGCCATCGGCCAGCATGGCGGTCACCATCAGCTCCAGAACCGATCGCTTGCCTACGATGGCCCGTTCCAGCTCGGCCAGCAACCGATCGGACGCCTGTTGTACGTCAGCGTGGCTCATTCGGAAGCCGATCCTATCCTGACGGCTTGCCCGTCCCCCTCGGCCCATGGCGGCCCGAAGCCGGCGGCCACCCTCACCGGCCCTCCAGTTCCATACGGGACTCGAGTCGGGTGATGACCGAGGCGATCCGGTCGTTGTCGGCATTCATGGGCAGCTTGGGGATGTGCTCGTTGATGGCACCATGCTGCAGAGCGGCGGCCGAGAGCCGGTTCACCGTTGCCACCAGATCTCGGCGGGCCGGTGAATCCCGCCTCGAGCCGAGCTGACGATCGATGGCCTCGACCTCCCACGGAGTCTGGCGCAGGCCGACCGGCGTCGGTCGTTCCGACTCCCGGGGGCCCGCCGACTCGCTGCCCCGGCTGACCCGACGGCTCAGTCGGATCATCAACAGGATGGTCACGAAAACGGCAAGGAAGGCCAGGAATGGCCCCAGCGAGGCGACCGCCGACCAGACGTCGTCCATCAGAGGCCGGTCCCGGCCGCCCCGGCGGTCTCCGCCGGCTCCGACCTCGGGTCGCCGGACGATCGATGCGATCCCGACCACCGCAACGTGCTCAACTGCTCGATCACCATGGCCCGGTCGTGGTGGCCCGCTGGTTCGGGGCCGAAGCGGGCCCGAGCGAAGACGTCACACAAGGAGGTCAGGGCCGCCGACAGCTCGGGCCTGATACCGGCGACCCGGGCCGCCCACTCGTTCGGCGTCTCCGATCGTTTCCGAGGCGGCAGCACCCCCAGACCCTGTTCGGCGGCATGGAAGCCCAACCGCACCGCCCGGGCCGGATCGGGGTCGGCCGCCAGCTCACGGAGGAACTGCTCGAACCCGCTGTCGGACATGGTGTCGACCCCGGCCGTCACCATGAATCCGGCGTCGGTCACCAGTGGCTCCGGTCGTCGCCGGTGCAGCAGGTAGCCGGTCAGGGCGCTCATGACGGCCACCGTGGCGATGGTCCCGAACACCCAGGTCCACGGCAGGTCGTCGGAGTCGACCACCACAACCTGGGCCGGGGCCGGATTCTCGATCGGGGTCAGGGTTGTGCCGTCGGCCAACACCACTTCGCCGTTTTCGTCGGGGGGAATGGTCTCGTAGTCGAGGTTCACATCCGAGGCACTGACCCCACCCTGGGCGCCGTCGGGTCGGAGCAGGATCGGGGTGTCACCGGGGACATCGACGATCACCCCTTCGCGGTCGCTGCGGAAGCCGAAGTCGTCGTCGCCCAGTTGGCCCGGGGCCACCGGCTCCAGCCGACCGTCCTCCGACAGGGTGAAGCCGGCCTCCGTCCCGGGCACCAGATCGACCGTGGGGTCGACACCGGTGTCGCCGCTCTCGCCGCCGGTCGGCGATAGCCGGGCAACGCCGTCGACGTCGAAGGTGATGTCCACGTCGCCCCGGTCGGTTCTGGCCGTAACGGTGACGGGCTCGAGGTTGTCGGCGGCGTCGGGACGGACCACCGGCTGATCCTCGGTCCGGTCGGCGGCCCCGGCTCCGGCCGTCTCCTCCCCCCGGTTCGACGAGTCCTGTTGGGTGGCGGTGGTGGCCATGCCCACCAAGACCAGAAGGGCAAGCACGACCGGCACGGCCAGCCACCTCAGTGCTCCTGGCAACCGGGCCCGCCCACCGGTCGAGGCCGGGACGGTGGTGAACGCGTGCTCGTCGAGGTCGGCTCGAGAGTGGTCCGAGGTGAGGGCCATGGCTGGGTTGTCGGAGATCCGATCGGGCGGGTCGGCGGATGGGGCTCGAGAGCGATCAGGCGTCGTCGGCAGCGGCCTTGGCCTGGTCCTGCTTGGTCGGACGAACCGAACCAACCGCCGTTGTCGACAATCCGATAAGGATGTTGTAGAAGGTATCGGGTCGGTTGAGGAAGTCAATGAAGCTGAGGGCCTGATCCTGTCCGGCGGTCTCGACCCTCACCTCGCCGTAGCCCAGGATCTCGCCCCAGAAGCTTCGCTTGTAGGCGATGTCGGTGGCCCGGGTCAGCGGAATCGAGTCGACCTCCGCCCCGAGGAAGCCCCTGGACATCATGAGGCGGCGATTGGTGATGAACAGTCGCTCGTAGAAGGCCCACATGGCGAAGCGGTAACTGAACCGCCCTGCGGCCAGGAGCACGGCCAACACCCCCAGGTTGACCGAGCCCAAGATGATCCAGGCGACGATCAGGGTCAGGAGTCCGAGGAAGGGGGTGAATCGCCGCCACTTCCGTGTGCGGAAGGAGTAATACAGGGAACCGCCGATCGCCAGGGCGATGAGTAGGCCAAGCACTCCCAGCGGGATCCCGAACACGATCATGGTGATCAAGATGAGGATGGAGGCCGTTTCGACGAAGCTGGGAATCAGGCTGGCCGGGTGTTTGCGCTCGACGTAGCGAACCTCCTCGCCGGGAATGAGCACATCGGCGGGGTTGAGTGGGGTCAGGAGCGATGTCGTGCCCTTTGATCCCCGTTGAGCCATGGCCTACGACGTCTCCTGGAGCCGGTGCCCGCCGGTTCGGTGTCCCGCCGGGCTCACTAGCCGTTGTACTGGTGCGTGTGGCCGTGACGGAGGATGTCGGCCGTGGTCGGGGTGGTGCCGTAGTCCGACCGGGGGGAGACGGTGACCCCGGATCGGGTTTGGGTGGTGCTGTCGAAGTCGCCGAACAGCCCCGACAGGAATTCGCCCAGCGCTCTCAAAAGGGTGCTCACGAAGTCGACGAAGGCGTTGGCGATCAGCCCGGCGCCGGTTGGGTCGGTGTAGATGAGGAAGATGAGAAAAACGAATGCGAGCGGATAAACCCATTTAGGCATTGGTTGCCTCCTAACCCCAAGGATTTGGGGTCGAAAAAATAGTCGCGGCTCCACCCGTTTGCTTTGATACTAGTCCAGCGTCGGCCCGAACGTCGACATGGCCCGTCTCGAAAGCCATCGAAGCGTCATCTCCGATCGGTACCAGCATGTCGACTGATCCACAGTCTGTGGATAACCCTGTGTGGATAAGGGTGAGAGATGTCACACCGGTCGGAGATCCGTGTTCGGCATGCGAACTCCGCCCCGCACCGTGACCGCCTTGGCTGCCGACGCGGGCTGCTCGGTCGGCGTCGAGCGGTTTCCTGCTGTGTCGATATCAGGGTGGGGGTCTGGGCACCCGGTGCGCCACGAACAATCGACACACAGCATAAAGGATGCAGAAACAGCTAGATTCAGAGGGAATGAGCTGTCGCCGGGATTGATGGTGGCGTCGGCGACCACCTGGTGGCTGGTGATTGACGCCGGGCGGAGGCTCACCGCCTCGACCGCTCGGGTCGCCGCCTCCAGACCTCGTTCGAACAGCCCGGTGGGCTCCAACACTCGGGCCGTTTGCTCGGTCTGGGCCACCATCACCACCCGACCGGGGATACGGCGACGGTTGATTGTCCACAGGATGGTGGAGTACGCCACCTGATCCAGAGCCGAAGGATGGGCCCCGGCGACCACCATCACCGGCGTGAAGTTGCCAGGCTCCGGCAGTGCCACGTCGAGCTTGGTTTCCAGCCTCAGCCCCCGGCCGGGATAGGTCCAGGCCGCCCGCGGCTCCCACTGCCAACCCCGGATTGCCCGGTGATCGAAACCGCCGGCTCCACCGACCAGATCAAGCGTGGCGGTCAGCCATGTGGTGGCGCGGGCGACCAGCCGGGCCCGTACGTCGATGGGCTGCGACTGGAGGTAGAGGATCAGCCACTCGTCGGGATCGAAAGGGGAATCAGCGATGTGGCGGCGACGAAGCTGCTTGACCGTGTCGGTTACCGCCTCCAGCACCGTGGGGAAGCGCCGGACCCGCCGACCGGCCCGAAGGGCGATGGCCCGGGTCGCCGTGTGCAGGGCCGGCTCGAAGGGCTCCGCCGGCGCCGCCGCCCGGGCCTGACAGCGGGCCGCGGTCCGGACATCGAACGCCGACACCCGAACCACCTCGTTGCGATCGAGATGGCGAACCTCCTCGTCGGCGCAACGCAGGGCGGCCGGACCGAGTCGATCGATCAGGGACTCGGTCAGCCACTGCACCGTGGACCGGTGATCAGCCGGCTGTTCAACCGAAGGAGTGGGGGAGGAGCCGGCCGCGGTTGCCGATCGAGTGGCGTCAACCGTTTCCGCCGTCATGGCCCGATCCCGTCGCCGATGAGGATCCGGGCCTCGTCATCGTCGTCGTCGTCCTGGGCGGCCTCGTCGGTGTGGCCGACCACACCGTCATGGGCTCGACCGTCGGCGGGACCGCCGGCCCGGCCGTCGCCGAGTTGGGCCAGAACGAGATCGGGTGCCGCCGGACAAACGGTGACCCGGCGGCACCACAGGCAGTGATCACCGGGCCTGGTGGTGGGCCGCTCGCCCCGGGCCGCGGCCTGGTCCAGCTCGATCAGGACGCGGGCCGCATCGAGAATTCGGCCGACCGCGGTCTCGAACTTCTCGACGGTGAACTCCACCGGTGTCAGGGCCAGATCGCCCAGGGTGAGGGCGCATCCCATCACCGGCGGTGCCTCCATTTCCAGCCCGGCCAGGGCGACGATGAGCCCGTAATGGATCAGTTCGTCGGCGACCCGGGGCCGGTACGGTCCGCTCTTGACCTCGACCAGCACCCGCATGCCCGTTCCGACCACCAGATCCATCTCGCCGGTCAGCAGTACATGGAGATCGTCGCCCTGATCCACGACTCGGTAGCTGGTGCGGCGGTGGACCATGGGTCGTAGGGGCCGCAGATCTCCCATCAGGGTGGGCAGGGCCCGGCACAATTCGTCGACCCGATCCTCGAACTCGGCCCGGGTGGGCCGGTCCAGACCGGTGACGTAGGCCACGACATGGGGGTGCTCCTCGGCCAGGCTGGTGTCGAGGGCCCGGTACCATCCGTCGGCGGCCGGGAAGTGGGGGTGAACGGCCAGGACCCCGGCCGCGGCATCACACACGACGCCGACGGCCACATTGAAATCGACGGCGAACGGTTCGATCTCACTCAGGATCTGGGCCGGACACACCGCCGCCGTCCTGACCCGCCCCTTGGTGATGCGCAACGGCGCCGATGGTCGATCGTCCCAGCCGTGGATCAGGTTGGCCAGGCCCAGTTCCAGATGGCGGCGCAGGCCGACGAGGTCCTCCATCGCACCCCCCGCTCGGGCGGTGTCGAACGGGAACGGTTGGACGGCAAGCTCGGCCACCGTGGCGGGCATGGTCGGTGCGATCATTGTCGGTGGAGTATAGGAAACCACAGTGACGGTGAAGGCCACCGCTTTCGGCCCACGGTCGTCGGTTCGGCGATCGCCCGGCGCCGATCGGGGCAGGATGATGCGGAACGTGCTGGTGGCCGGTACCGGACGTTGCCACCTTCATCATCTCGGCTGCGGCTGCCGGCAGGGTGCCGGTGACGTTGTTGTCGGCGACTACCGTGGTTCGGGTGAGTTCGCTCGTTCCCCTTCCTCCCCAGCCGAACGGCGTGCCGTTTCCCGGTGCCGAGTGGCCCATCGGCTCACCGGTCGGCGTCGACGAGGAGCGTCTCTCCGCCGAAATCGACCGTGCGTTCGCCTCCGAGACCGAGGCCACGACCTCCGACGGCCTCGGGCTGTCACTCTCGCTGGTCATCGTCCAGGGCGGGCGCATCGTGGCCGAGCGTTACGGTCCGACCTCGGGACCTGATGTGCCTCTCATCTCCTGGTCGATGGCCAAGTCGTTCACCCAGGCCCTGGTCGGCATGCTGGTGGCCGACGGTCGACTTGACCTCGGCTCGGCACCGGTGCCCCGGTGGTATCGGGCTCCCGACGATCCCCGGGCCGCCATCACCCTTGACCAACTGCTCATGATGCGGTCCGGTCTGCGCTGGGCCGAGGAGTACGAGGAGGACGAGTCGGGCCGGGTGGTCAGCGACGTGCTGGAGATGCTGTTCGGCGACGCCAGGGTCGACGCTGCGGCCTACGCCGTCGAGAAGTCGCTGGCCCACCCACCGGGCCGGCACCATCTGTACTCCAGCGGCACCACCAACATCGTGGCCCGCATAATCGGTGATGCTCTGGTCGACGATCCCCTGGTCGAACCCGGAGAGCGGGAGGCGGTGACTCGCCGGTTCATGCAGGAGCGCCTCTTCGATCCCCTCGGTATGGCGTCGGCCGACCCCCGCTTCGATGCCGCCGGCACCTTCCTGGGATCCAGCTTCCTCTATGCCACCGCCCGGGATTACGCCCGGTTCGGCCTGCTGTATCTCCGAGACGGGGTGTGGGACGGGCGGCGTCTCCTGCCCGAGGGATGGGTGGATCGGGCCCGCACCCCGCACGCCCCCAGTGAGGACTTCCTCGACTTCTACGGTCACCACTGGTGGGTCTATCCCTGCCCCCACGGATCGTTTCGGGCCAGTGGCTACGAGGGGCAGGCCATCGTGGTCGTCCCCGGGCTCGACCTGGTCATCGTACGGCTGGGCAAGACACCCTACGCCAACGGACCCGAACCGGTGTTTTGTCACCTGGCCGAACTCGTATCGTGCGTCGCCCCTGTGGCAAACTCGTCGTATGGGTGACGGTGCACTTTCGGTCGCACAGGGTGATGAGCATCAGGATCGACCGCGGGTCTGGGATCCTGTCGAACTGGGCCCGCTGGACGACCCGCCGGGTCACCCCATCGCCGCCATCTGGCTTTACGAGAACGACCTCGATCTGCTCGGCTATCTGCTCCAGGATCTGCGGGCCCTGATCCGGCTCGGGGCCCGTGGTGACGTCGGAATCCAGCCCTATCGCAAGATCACCTGGTCGGTCCACGGACTGCAACGCCGCACCGTGGTCTGCAACCCGGCCGAACTCTATCAGCAGCGTGATGTCCGGATCGTCGGGTTCTTCGGGGATCGCAATCCGGCCGATGTCGACTCCGGCATCGATCACGTCGAGCTCGATCTGGTGTCCCAGTTCCGGAACTATCCGGGCATCCTGGCCTACAGCTCCACCGAGCTGGTCGACGATCAATGGACCAACCTGGTGGTCCACGAGTCGGCCGCCGATCGGGAGGCCTGGCGTCACTGCCCGGCGCATCGCCACGCCGTCGACTTCGTCAGCCCCCGGGCCTACCTCGGCGTGCGCATCCACAACGGCTACCTTCCCGGCGGCGTCATCGGTTGCGGGTCGGTGGTTCTGGAATCCACCAAGTACTGGGACTTCACCACCACCCCGACCTGGCACGCCCGCCGGGTACTCCCCGGCGGGGCCACCGGCACCGTGCGCCGTCCGGCCCGCCCGGTGGGGAACTGATGGCGATCGGTCGATCCCGGCCGATGCCACTGCGGTGACCTCGATCGATCTCACCGCCACCACCTACCTGGGCGACAACACCATGGCCGTGCTCGCCTCGCTCACCGATGCGTTGAGTCACCATCCCGCCCTGGTCCGGCTCGGCGTCGGGGTGACCTTCAATGCCGGACTGTCACCGACCGACCGGCTGGCCGGGGTGGACGATGGTCGATTCGATCTGGTCTGGGTCTGCGGTCTGTACACGGTGAGCCGGCTGGTCCCGGCCGGTCGCTATCGGGTGGTTGCGGTACCGACCTTCGCCGGTGAGACGGGGCCGGTGTACCACTCCGTCATCGTGACCGGGCCTGATTCGGGCTCGACTTCGCTGGAGGAGGCGGTGGCGGCCGGAGCCCGGCTGGTGGCCAACGAACCCCTCTCGTGGTCCGGGTACCACGGTCTGATCCACGAACTCCGGCGTCGTGGTTTGCACACCGGCCTGGTCGAGCAGGCGTCATTCACCGGCGCCCACTCCGAGGCCGTGGCGGCCGTGGCCGATTCGGTCGGTGCCGAACCGACGATCGCCGCCGTCGATCACACCGTGTGGAACCATCTGGTGTCATCGGCCGACCCGGCCGCCGGTCGGGTGGTCGTCATCGACCGCACCGACGACTGGCCCGCCCCGCCGTTCTGCCTGCGGGTCGGCCTCGAGCCCGAACTGTTCCATGCGTTGTCGGCGGCCCTGCTCGATGTCACCGTTGCCGGCCTGGTGGCCGTGACCCCGGCCGCCGTCGCCGACTTCCGCCTGATGCTGGGCTGACGCCCTGGTCGGTTCAACAACGATCGGCCGCCCTTCGGGCGAACGAGTCACGGCCCACCACGACCCGGGTGACCGTGCCCGAGGCGATGGCCCCGGCCGGATCGTGAGCCTCCACCGAGAACCGGATCCGGCGGCCGTCGACCGCCGCCACCGTCGCCATCGCCGTCACCGTGGCACCGACCGGGGTGGGGGCGAGATGGTCGAGGTCGACCTTGAAGCCGACGGTTGTGGTCTCCGGATCGAGGTGAGGTTTCACGGCGGCCACCGTGGCCGCTTCGCACCACGCCAGCAACCTGGGAGTGCCCAGCACCGCCAACTCCCCCGAACCCACGGCCAGGGCGGTGTCGCCGTCGCCCACGGTGAAGGTCAGGGTGGCCGATTGGGCGGCGGCAGGTCCCTGCGGTTCGGTCATGAATCTCCCGTTCCGTCTCCTCGCGGTAGGCGCAGACGGTACCAGCCCACAGGTTCGGTGATGACATCGTCGGCCTCGGGCCCCGACAGTAGTCCGGACAGCCGGTTGTTGTCACCGGCGGTGCTGGCGGTGGAGAACTTGGTGCCAGGCTCGTTTCCACCACCGAGACCACCAGCATCGACTCCGCCTGTTGGCCGGTGGTGCCGAAACCATTGTCGGCCAGATCCCGTCTCCGGTGTCCTCGGTGGTCGATGCCGCGCCGTCACCGGTGGGGAATGACGTCGTAGGAAACGAGGTAGCCGGGACGTCGATCTCGGGCCACAATCGTTCTATGGCCCTCAATGTGCTCGGCGGAGATCTCGAACCCTGCTCCATGAACCCCCGAACCGGGTGGTTTCGCGACGGTTGCTGCAACACCGGCGGCAACGATCATGGGGTCCACACCGTGTGCGCCGTGGTGACCGACGAGTTCCTGACCTTCTCGGCCGAGGTCGGCAACGACCTGGCCACGCCCCGTCCCGAGTTCGGCTTCCCCGGGCTGAAGGACGGCGATCAATGGTGCCTGTGTGCTGACCGGTGGGCCGAGGCGTTGGAGGCGGGCAAGGCACCCAAGGTGGTGCTGGCCGCCACCCATGCCAGGACCTTGGACTGGTGCGATCTCGACGATCTCCGGCGCTTCGCCATCGACGACAACTCCTGAACCCCGATTCCCTTCCCCGCAACTTCTGCCCTTCGTCGTCCCCATTCTTCGAGGATTTGCCGGTTCTCGTCTTGTTCGGGGGACGACGGGGCGCACAAGGTCGTGTTGCCCCTGATCCCGCTCCATGCCGAAGCATTGACCTCGGCCTCCCGCCGTCGCTCGGTGGCCGCCTCGCCCGCCCCCGACACACTTCGGCCCCCACTCCGAACGTTGGCAGGTCAACGACCACACAGCCCTGAACTTCGGTCCACATCTGGTCTACCCTGCAGATCATGTTCCCGAGGGGGATAGCGGCGGGTTGGGGAGGCGATCGAACTCGGGCCGGACGCCATGATGCCGACGGTGGACGGACACCGGGGAACGTAGAGGGAGTGAGAGTAGAGGTGCATTCCCCTGGCTGAAGGTCTGCTGGCCGGTCTCATCGGCTACCTCCTCGGTTCCATCTCCTTCGGTCGCATCGTGGCCCGCGTGGTTGCCCCGGGGGAGGACATCACCGTCACCGAACTACCGGACGGTCAGGGCGGCGTCACGCAGATGACGGGTACCGGCGCAACCGCGGTGGCGTTCCGAGCCGGTCCGAAGTGGGGTTGCCTCACGTCGTTCCTCGACATCCTCAAGGGCGTTGCCGCCGTCTTGGTGGCGCAGGCCATCTGGCCCGACAGCCGGGCATACCTCGTCGCCGGGGCGACGGTGGTGTGGGGCCACGTCCTACCGGTCTACCATCGGTTCGTGGGGGGCAAGGGCATGTCACCCTACCTCGGTGGGCTTCTGATGATCGACTGGTTGGCTGTTCCGGTAACGACCGCAAGTGGGATGATCGCCGGCCTGGCCCTCGGCGATGTGCTGCTTGCCTACGGTTCCGGGCCATTGTTTGTTGTCGGCTGGTTCGCCTGGCGGGCCGATACGGCCCACGTGCTCTACGCCCTTGCCGTCAACGCCGTGTATTGGTGGTCGATCAGAAACGAGGTTCGCCAAATACGGCGCCAACGGGTGGAGGCCGGTCTCTCGATCACCGAGCACCGCCGCCAACTCTGGTCGAGCATGCGAGACGGGGGGTTCTGGACCGAACGATAGATCAACCGGGCGGTGGATTTGACAAAACTTCTTGTCGAATGCTGATCGGGCACCTACCATTGGGTCCGTGGTGGAGGTACCGGTATCCGACGGCCCAGCGGTCGATGTCGCCGTGGTCGCCGAGGCGACCGCAGCCTCCGCCCTGCTGGACCCCATGCGGGCCCGCATCCTCCACGCCTTGCGGGAGCCGGGTTCGGCCACCACGGTGGCCAAGGCCCTGGGCCTGCCCCGCCAGAAGGTCAACTACCACATCCGAACCCTGGAGGATCACGGGCTGATCCGGCTGATGGAGGAGCGGCCCCGCCGAGGCGTGACCGAACGCATCCTGGTTGCCGCGGCCGGAAGTTACCTGATCTCGCCCGAGGCGGTGGGGGTCAACGCCACCGACCCGTCCCGCATCGATCGATTGTCCTCCCGCTATCTGATCGCCCTGGCCGCCCGCCTCATCCGGGAGGTGTCGGCCCTGGTCACCGCGGCCGACAAGGCGGGCAGACCGCTGCCCACCCTGGCCATCGACACCGACATCAAGTTCGCCTCCCCCGACGATCGGTCCGCCTTCACCCGCGAGCTGCGGGACAACGTGATCGATCTGGCCGGTCGCTACCACCGGGAGTCCGCCCCGGACGGCCGCTGGCACCGGTTGGTGGTGGCCGCCCACCCCTTCAATCCCGATCGATGATCGAATCGACCGATCTCCCGCCCCATCCCTATCAGAGAGGACCGTCACCAATGTCCGACGAACGCCGAAGCATCGAACTGGAAATCGAGGTCCCCGGCACCCCGGAGGAGGTGTGGCGGGCCGTGGCCACCGGCCCCGGGATCTCGTCGTGGTATGTACCCCACGAGGTGGAGGAGGTCGAGGGCGGGCGGGCCACGGCCTCGTTCGGCCCCGAACCGGAGATGCAGGTCAAGGGCCGGGTGGCGGCCTGGGATCCGCCCCGCCGCATCGTGTTCGACGGCGGCGACCCGAGCGAGGGCCTGGTGTTCGAATGGCTGGTCGAGGCCACCGACGGTGGCACCTGCCTTGTCCGGCTGATCAACTCCGGCTTCGGGGCCGGCGGCGAATGGGACGACCACTACGATGCCATGACCGAGGGTTGGCGGCTGTTCATGTTCAACCTCAAGCTCCATATGGAACATTTCAAAGGGCAGGCGGCCACCGCCGTGCTACCCATGGCCGCCTGGACCGGACCGCCGGAGGAGGCGTGGACCACTCTGGCCACCGCTCTCGGCATCCCTCCGGCATCCCAGGTCGGGGACCGGGTTGAGGTGACGGCCGATGATGCCCCGCCCCTGGCCGGCACCGTGGCCAGGGTGACCTCGACCTATTTGGCCTTGGTGGCGGACGACCCGGCCCCGGGTACCGCCTTCCTGGCCGCCGAGGGCAGGGGTGACCAGGTCCAGGTGTCGGTGTGGATGTATCTCTACGGTGACCAGGGTGTAGCCGCCGCCGAGCGGGACGAACCCCGCTGGCGAACCTGGCTCAGCCGGGAATCGGTGACCTGACCTGGTTGGTCTGACCCCCGCGCTCCCAACCCCGGGCACTTTGGTGGCTTGGCGACCCGGTTGGGGGCCGCCGGCCCGCCAATCCGCTGCACTTGGGGGTTGCGAGCCCGCCAAAGTGCCGGAGGGAGGGTAGGGCGGACGGGCGTTCAGTCGATCGCCTTGCCATCGACAGGACTTGTTCGAGGTCCCGATATCACATAGCGTGAGGCTGGATTACCGCCCGGACCGGAGGCGGTGCCTGTTCGTGTCCATCGAGGTATCCCATGTCCCAAAACCACGTGTCCGACAGCACTGGCGCCCGTAGCTCCGCCGCCGCCGATCTCCACCAGCGGTACCGCCGGGTACTGCCGTCCTTCCTCTCGCCGTACTACGCCGAGCCGGTCGCCATCGACCACGGCGAGGGCAGCTATGTGTTCGACCTCGACGGCCACCGATACCTCGACTTCTTCGGCGGGGTGCTGACCACCATGGTCGGCCACAACAACCCGGCGGTCACCGCCGCGGTGCAGGCCCAGGCGGCCAGGGTGCTGCACACCTCAACCCTGTATCTGTCGCCTCCCATGATCGAGCTGGCGGAGAAGATCGCTCGTCTCTCCGGCATCCCCGACGCCCGGGTCTTCCTCACCCCGTCGGGCACCGAGGCCAACGAGACCGCCCTGCTGTTGGCCACCTCGTTCCGCAAGTCCAACCAGATCCTCGCCATGCGCAACAGCTACCACGGCCGCTCGTTCGGGGCCCAGGCCATCACCTCCCACAGCTCGTGGCTGTCGACCCGCATGTCGCCCCTCAACGTCACCTTCGTCCAGGGTCCGTACCAGCTCCGCAGTCCGTTCCCCGATCTCGACGGCGAGGCCTACACCTCGGCCTGCGTCGATGACCTGACCCAGTTGCTGACCATGACCTCGGCCGGTGATGTGGCCGCCCTCATCGCCGAACCGATTCAGGGCGTCGGTGGGTTCGCCACCCCGCCCGACGGCTTCTTCGGCTCGATCAAGAAGGAGCTCGACAACAAGGGCATCCTCTTCATCTCCGACGAGGTTCAGACCGGGTGGGGGCGGACCGGCGAGCACTTCTGGGGCTACCAGGCCCACGGCATCGTGCCCGACATGCTGACCTTCGCCAAGGGGGTGGGCAACGGGCTGGCCCTGGCCGGGATCGTGGCCCGGGCCGAGATCATGGACACCATCGAGGTGCTGAACTTCTCCACCTTCGGCGGGGCGCCGCTGGCCGCCGCCGCCGGGAGTGCCACCATCGACTATGTGATCGACAACGACCTGCAGACCAATTCCAAGGTGATGGGGGAGCGGTTCCGGCTGGGCCTGGACGAGATCGCCGCCGATAGCCCGTGGATCGCCGAGGTCCGGGGTCGAGGCCTGATGCAGGCGTTCGAAACCGTGGAGCCCGGCTCGCTGGAGCCGTCACCGGCTCGGGCCGGCGCCATGCTGGAGGCGACGAAGGCCCGCTCCCTGCTTGTGGGCAAGGGCGGCCTGTACGGCAACGTGATCCGCATGGCCCCCATGCTCAACGTCACCGCCGACGAGATCGACGAAGGCCTGGACGCCCTGGGAGCGGCCGCCGCCGACATCGACTGATCGGATGCCACTGCTCCCCGGAGCCTACATGCCGGTGCGGGCCATTTCCGGTACCCGCGATCGGGGTTGGACCCGCTTGCTGAGCCGGATCGACGGCAGCTCGAACAGGTGGTAGAAGATGGTGGACAGCACCAGGCCGGCCACCACACCGGCCGTCATCGCCACCAGGTCCCACCACACATTGGTGGGGCCGATGGCGGCCATGACGGTGAACACCGCACCCAGGATCGGGGTGTGGATGAGGTACAGGCTGTAGGAGATGCGGCCCAGGAACCGGAACGGCCGGATGGTCAACCATTGATCGAGCCGGCCGAGTTCCATGGCGGCCAGGATGGCGCCGGAGGTGGCCACCGTGGCCAGGAGGAACCCCTGGTTGGGACCCCCGATGGCAGCGGCCACCACCAACGCCGCGGTATAGGCCCCGATCACCAGGCGGGGCAGCCGGCCCTGCCAGGTGAGATAGAGCATGACACCGGAGGCGAACGAGTACCAAAGGGCCATGAACCACGGGGACCGACCCTCGACCGTCACCAGGGCGAAGGGCCATGCCAGCCCGGCCACGGCCGAGGCCACGATCACCGCCAGCCCCGCCGTTCGGCCCCAACGGGCTTCGACCGGCTCCTTGATCAGCCACACCACAATCAGGGCGATGTAGAACTGGAGTTCGATGGCCAGGGTCCAGAACACGTCGTTGAAGTTGACGTAACCCAGGATCTCCTGCACGTAGAACAGATGGGCCACCAGCCGCCCGATCGTGAACGGGGCCAGCCCCGGTTCAAACGGCTCACCGCTCTCCACGGCCGCCCCGATGGCGGCCACCAGGGCGACGGCGATGGCGGCGTAGTAGGGCGGGGTCAGCCGGACCAGGCGCTTGACCAGGAAGACCCCGAACGGCTTCGCCCGCCGTTCCGGATTTTCGTGGTCGGCGGCCAGGCGCCAACGGTCGAGCGAGTAGCCGATGACGAAGCCGCTGAGTACGAAGAAGACGGCCACACCCAACAGCCCGTACCGAAACCCCCACTCGACCAGGGGTGCGGGCAGGGCGGCCATCAGCTCCTGCATCCGCTCGTGGCCGCTGATGTGGTATAGAACCACGGCGAACGCAGCCACGCCACGCAGGCCGTCGAAGAATCCCAGGTGTCGGCGGTCCGCCATGGCGAACCAATCTGGCCCGTCCGCCCGCTCACTCTTGGCCGGGTGGGAACCGGTCAAGCGGCGATGGCGGTGGCGTACAGTTCGGCCAGGGCCGGCACCAGGACCTCGGGCGTCGCCGTTTGCGGTGGGCCCACGATATAGAGCAGGTACCAGCGGGCGCCGTGGAAGAAGGCGCCACCCAGGGTGGTCAGCTCCTCGTCGTCCACCTCGAAGCTCTGCTTGAATCCCCGGATTGCCGGCAGGCTCGGGACCTCGAAGAACTGGCCGCCGTAGCCGCCGATGGTGATCAGCCCGTCCTCGAGATAGAACTCGGCCTCGGTGGCGTCGTCGAACTGGTACACCGAGGTGACGACGATGTCGTCGTTGTCGGCCCGGAAGGCCCGAATCCACCCTCCCTTGTAGCCCCGGGTCTCCAGCAGCGACGTCTCCTCGCTGGGGTCGGGCTGGATGTCGGCCGCCTGCTGCAGGGTGAGGTAGCGGTTGCCGGCCGGGTCGTCGACCACCGGCATTCCCTGCAGGCTGGCCGGCAGCGCCATCGAAAGGGCCTCGGCATCCGGTGACTGCTCGGCCACCGTGGCCGACCGGGTCGGGTCGTCGATCGACGGTGTCCCCGCAGCGGTCGGGCCGCTCGAGCCACCGTCGCCATCACGTTCGGCATCGGCCATGGTCGAGGTCGAGGTTCGCACAACATCCTCCAGATAGGCGATCGAGGTGGGGGGAACATCCGGAGTCGACGACAGCTCGGGGGTCGTCGGGCTCGGTGCCGGCGTCGTCGCGGTGGTGGTGGTCGGCGCCGCCTCCGGCAGGGTCGGCGTCGACCCCTGACCGCACCCGACGGTCACCGTGGCCACCACCAGGCCCAGGGTCACGGCGTTGATGGCCAGGCGGCTCGGGTTCTGCACCCCGATCAGCCGCTGGAACCATCGGGCGTGGACCACACCATGATCGGCACCGTGACCGCCGGGGCCCCGATTCAGCCGGAGCGACACCAGCTCGTTCAGCACCACCCGGGTGACGGCGAACCACACCGAGACCACCACGGTGGTCCACACGCCGATGGCGGCGGCGGCCACCATGGCCGCCCACCAGCACCAGGTGGACAGGATGGTCAGCGGACCAACGCCGAGCCGAGCCCCGTACAGGGCGGCCACCAGGCGGGGGTCGAACAGCCGACTCCATTCCCGAGGCACTTGACGGCCCAGTGTGAAGGGTCGGGGTCGACCGCGGCCCAGGGCGATCACGTCGAGAACGAGGGCCGCCATCACCACGGCGGCCACCGCCTCCACCGGCGGCGAGTCGACGGGCTGCCCGGCGATGAGTTGCCGGCCGGCGCGAGCGGCGGCACCGGCCACACCGAGGCCCAGACCGGCCACGCCGGCCGACCAGGCGGCTCCGGCGGCCAGAGCCCCGGCCACCTCGAGTCGCATCCTCCCCCGGACCGAGGGAGTGGTGGTCTCAGCCACCGACAGGCCTCACGGCGACCACAGGGTGTGGACCGCGGCCAGCGAGGCCACCCCCAGCAGCAGGATCAACGATGACGACACGGCCCGGCTACTTCCGCAGGGTCTGGCCCACGTTGGTCCAGTACGGGGGCGGGCCATGGCTACCCCAATCGAAGGCGCCGTCGGTTCTGGCCATGCCCAACGGCCGCTCGGCCAGGGGTTGGCGGATCACGGGTAGGCCCTGGCCGGCCACGCCCTGCAACTGGTCGACCCGGAAACCGTTGACCGCCGCCTGCAGCTTCCAGAATTCCGATGTGGTCAACATGCCGGGTCCGTTGATCACGAACACCCGCTGCAGTCCGCCCCACTTGAGCGAGTAGTCCTGCAGCCACTGCTCCAGGTGACCGAGACGGTCGGGCGGATGGAGGAGCACGGGAACCCGGAGGTTGCTCAGCCCGACGATGTCGGACGAGCCCTGAGGGGCCAGGGCCACCCGGCCGGCATCGACCATGGGTAGGCCGGCGGCCAGGGCGCCGAGTTCGGTGCTCAGGGAGAGCAGGTCCCCGGCCGTGGTGCGATCGTTGGCCAGCTGGGCCGCGGGGGCGCCGGTGGGATCGAGGGCCACGAAGAGGGTGGGCATGCCCACGTTGGCTGCCGCACCGACCCCGACCATGAGGGGGAATCCGCCGAGGGCGGCGAAGGACGCGGCCAGGGGAGCGGCCCGGGCCGACAGTCCCACGGTGGCCACGGTGACGGTGCGGTTGATGTCGTTGATGGTGCGGATTCGTTCGGCCACGGCGATGCTGGCCGCCGGCCCGTTGCTGCCGCTGTAGACCTGGTCCACGTCCATACCGGCCGAGGTCAAGGCTCCGGTGCCGGCGATCGATCCCACCACCAGCACCTCATCGATCCCCCAGCCGGCGAGCAGCGCCACATCGGCGGCGGCGACACCATTGTCGCCGATGACCCACAGCCGAGCGCCGAGAGCACCGGCCAGGGGCGCGCCCACATACTGCAGCCAGGCGTGCTGATTCGGTACCAGGACGGCCTTGGACCCCCCGACCCGGGGTCGGTTCGAGTCGACGGCACCGGCGGTTTCGACGGAGCTGCGGAAGTAGCCGGATCCGCCCTGCCAACCGATGGCGGTGAGGGCCACGGTCTGAACCCTGGGGTCGTTGCCGCAGCTCTCCACGATGCAGCGCACATTGGTACCGCTGGGGCAATAGCCGTGCACATTCGGGTAGTCGATGGTGCAGCAGTCGCAGATCTTCTTCAGCCCCCCGTTGCGGCAGCAGCCGTCGGAGGCGTACCAGCACCAACCCCAGACGTCACCGGGACCGACGCAGTCGAAGGTGTCGCACTTCGGGGTGACCCCGCTCTGGCCGCAGACCCGGGCGTCGGCCGAGCGCATCAGCAAGGTGCCGATGGAAGGTCCGGCGGCGATGACCATGGCCAGCTGACCGATGCGGTGAAGGAACGATCGGCGGGTGCTGTGGCGGGCCGTCCACCGGCCAAGTCGTTCCATACCGGCGTCCATGGCCGACTCCGAGCCGGATGACGGCGATCCGGCGTCGGCTGAGCGTCTGATCGGGCGGCTCACAGGGTGATCTCCACCGGGGGGCCGATGAGAACCTCGGCCAGCATCTCCTCGGCCTGGTCGATGGTGTTGGCCACGCCCCGGGCCCGCACCAGTCCGTGCTGGTCGACGGCCACCAGGTAGGGGGTGGACCGGACCTTGAACCGGCCGAAGATCTCGGGGTGGTCGGCGTGGTCGACGAATTCGAACCGCACGTCGTCGTAGGCCCGATCGAGGCGGCTCAGGTCGGGCTTCAGGACTTGACAGATCTCACAGCCGGGCGAGGTGAAGGCCAGCACCGTGTGCTCGGCGTCGGAGTAATCGAGGACGTCGTTGCCGGCGCCGCTCCCGGTGCCGAGACCGGTCACGGCCGGGGCCGGCATGTCCAGCTCGGGGCCTTCCCCGGCGAAGTGCACACCCATGGGGGCGACCCGGAGGTGCAGCACACCGACTTGGCGCAGCAGGGCCACCACCGAGAATCCCAGGACCAGAACCGCCAGCCACAACAGGACATAGGAGACGATCCAGACACTTCCACTCATGATTGTTCCTCCGATACTCGAGATCGCGAACGTTCCCCGGCCCCCGCACGGCCCGCTCCGGCGGTGTCGGCGACCAGTTCTCCGGCCAGTTGCACCGACCACAGGGCACCGATCCGAGATCGCATCCACACCAGTTGACCGGCCACGGCGATGACCAGGGCCAGGGTTGATACCACCACCAGGGATGCCAGGTCGGGGGCGGCCAGCGACGGGGTCAGAGCCGACATCCCGGCCAGGGTCAACAGGCCGATGTTGCGGCCCACGGTGACCGGCGACACCGGGCGGCGGCTGAGGGAGCCGAAGCAGCTACAGCTCACCGGTTCCGAGCCGGCCTCCTGGTTCTGCAGGACTTCGACCAGCACCAGGGTGAACGACACCAACAGCAGCCCGGCCACCAGGGCACCGACCATGGGTCGGATCAGCAGGGCGGCCGCCGCCAGCAGTTCGACGGCCGGCACCACGATGGCCAGCCGGTCGGCCATGGGCAGCCCCAGCTGGGCGAACTCCCGGGCCGTGTCCTGGGGGTGCCGGAGCTTGATCACGGCGGCCACGGCAAGCACGGCGGCCAGTGTCAGAGCGCTGAGGGTTCCCACTGTGGCCTCGACCTGTACAGCCAGAAGATTGGCGGTTGGCAGACTCATGGCCATCGAACTCACAACCATCGAATTCATGAAAGGGCCTCCTCATAGAACGGTTCGAATGCCTCATCCGAGGCCCAGAGCCGGGCATACAGCGATCGCTCGCCGAAGCGGGCAATATGGTCTGCGCCGGCTGTCCGCTCTGCGCCGGTAGCGGCCCGTTCCAGGGCCAGCTGGTAGTAGGCGTTGGTCCGTCGGCCCAGCGATTCCTGGCCGAAGTAGACGGCGGCCACGATCAGGGCCCGGGGTGTGCCGTTGTCGGCCAGGGTGGTCCAGTACTGGAGCCCGGCGGCCTCGGGCTGGCGGCCGAGAATGGCCTGATACAGCGAGCGGACCCAGGCCGAGTTGTCGGCTCCCGCCCGCTGCCAGTACTCGTTGCTGGCATACAGGAGCACTCGCAGGTCGACGACGTCCTGCCGCTGCAGATGGTTGGTCCAGTAGTCCGCACCGGTGGTATCCGGGTTGCGACCGAGGATGGTGCGGTAGGCCCGCCCGACCTCGTTGCGGGATCCTTCGGGCCCGAACAGCATGGCTCGGGCCATGGTCTCCCGGCTGGAGCTGCCGCCGGAGGCGATCTGAGCCAGGTGGTAGTCGAGACCGCTGTTGCCGGGGCCTCGGCCCAGCAGCAGCTCGTAGCTGGCCACCACATAGTTGGCGTTGGCCGAGTCGGTTGGGCCGCTGTAGGCGTCGGCCGACGAGGTGGGGCCCAAGCTCATGCCCAGCAGCAGGGCCACCAGGGCAAGGCTGAAGGCGATGAACCGCCGGCTGCGATCGGAGGGGGGTAGTGGTTTCATAGACCTTAAGCCCTTCGGACCACCGGCCCGGGACTTTAGGCCCAGGAGACGAAATCCCCCCGCCCTGAACTTCCGCGTGTTCTCGTCCTCGTTCCATCGGGCCTTCGGGCCTTCCCGTCCCCTTTCAGGGACGGGGAGCAACAGAAGCCGGAATCGAAAAGAGAAGGTGCCGGTTCCCGATATCGGGAACCGGCACCTCCAGCAGACGGAGACGCCTGTCCGGTGTCATTCATGCAGACCAATGCAGTCGGTGACAGCGGACCGGTACGTCGGTCGTTTCCCTCTCGATCACCTCCTCTCAATCACCTACCCAAGGTTTAACGCTTCATGTTGACGACTTCTTGCAACATCTCGTCCGATGCCGTGACCATGCGGGAGTTGGCCTGGAAGCCACGCTGGGCCCGGATGAGGGCCGTGAACTCCTCGGCCAGGTCGACGTTGGACATCTCCAGCGTGGTCGAGGCCATCGCGCCCCGACCGCCGGTGCCGGCCACGCCGACCTGGGCCAGCCCGGAGTTGGCGGTCTCCCGCCAGTTCGAACCGGTGACCCGCTCCATGCCCTCCGGGTTGGCGAAGTTGGCCAGAGCGATCTGGCCGATGGGCTTGAGCTGGCCGTTCGAGTAACTTCCGGTGATGACACCGTCGGCTCCCACCGACAGCGACTGCAGCGAACCGGTGGCCGAACCGTTCTGGAGAATGACGGCGGTCGACGCCAATCCCCCGTATTCGGTGATCCGGGTACTGACGTCGGAACCACCGACCGTCAACTCGATGGCGGCGGCGTTGGGCAGGACACCGGCGGCGATGTTGAGGTTGAAATCGGCCGGAGTGACCAGTTCGCCGGTGGCGTCGAAGGTCATGACATTGTCGGTCATGGCGAAGGCGGTCGGCGGATCGCCGTAGGTACCGGTGGCCGTCCATTCGTTGGCCGCGGTCTTGGTGAGGGTGAGCTGGACGTCAATAGGCAGACCCTGCTGGTCGTACACCGTTACATTCAGCACGACGTCGTCGCCGACAAGGGCGTCGGCCGGCAGGTTGCCTCCGAGCTGGACACGGGAGGTCGCCGCCGGCTCGATGTTCCGCCCGATGGGGATCCGCATATCGGTCGGGTTGAGCGAAGAGTCCACGCTGCCCGTGGCATCGGCCTGCCAGCCCTGGATCAGGGCACCGTCGGTGTTCACCAGTCGACCCTCGGCGTCCACGTAGAAGCTGCCGGCCCGGGTGTAGAGTCGCTCGCCGGCGAACTCGGTGACGAAGAAGCCGTCTCCCTCGATGGCGATGTCGAGAGTCCGTCCGGTCCGCTGCAGTGCACCCTGTTCCATGTTCTGGGAGATGGCGCCCACGCTGGTACCGAGCCCGATCTGGGCCGGGTTGGTTCCGCCGATCGCCTCCCCGGGGGCTCGAGAGCCGGTCACGGTCTGGCTCAGCACCTCACGAAACAGGGCCTGGCTTTTCTTGAAACCGTGGGTGTTGACGTTGGCGATGTTGTTGCCGACAACATCCATCATGGTCTGGTGGCTACGAAGGCCGGTCACGGCCGCGTACATCGAGCGGATCATTGGTTACTCCCTTGTGGTGCGTTCTGGTCTGACGGTGTTGTCGTTGGGGCTGTGGCTGGTGCTGGTGGGGGGTTGGGGGGTGAACTGGTGCTCGAGGCCCAGGGGCCGATGCCGACGATCTGGTTGAGACCGAGTACGCCCCGATCGGTTTGCAGCTGAACCTGGCCGTTGACCAGTTGAGCCCGGTCGACGGTGGCGGTGACCCGCATTCCGAGTTCGTCGATGACGGTGACTTCTCGGCCGACCAGGGCGCTGGCGGTCATCATGGCCGAGTTGGCGGCCTGCGATTCGCCCTGGTCGGTCAGCTTGGTCAGCTGTTCGACGGTGGTGAATTGCGCGGTGGTCGAGATGAACTCCTCGCTGCTGGACGGATTCAGTGGATCCTGGTACTTGAGCTGGGCCACCAGGAGCTTGAGGAACGCGTCCTTGTCGATGGTGGTGTTGTTCTCCGGCCCGGTGTTGGGAAGTCCGTACTCTTGATTGATGGTGGCCAGTTGGGTCGGATCGATGGTCGACCCGGCCACGGCGCTGATTGGTTCAGGCATCGCTGTCCCTTCGTGGTGTTGGGCCTACAGGTCGAGGTCGAGTCCGGTCGTGGCCGAACGTCCGGATCCGGAGACGGCGTCGACCATCTCGTCCTCGATGGGCAGGTTCGTGTCGTAGGAGTGACTCGAAATGGGTTCAGGGGTGGTGGTGGCGCCGAATCGCCGGTTGTCGCCGTCGGCGCCGTCGGAGTGCACATCGATGGTGGTCGAGGTGAATCCGGCCCGGCGAAGCTCATCGGCCAGCCGCTCCCGCTCCTGGCCCAGGCGTTGCATCACGTCGTCGTTGGTGCCACTCAACACCACCCGAATGTCGCCGTCCACCGTGCGGATGTCGACCTTGATGGGGGCACCGCCCTCGTTGCGGAGCCGCAGCTGCAGCTCCTCCAATCCGTCGATGCCCCGGCGAACGGCGGCGAACGCCGGTCGGAGTTGTTCGGCCAGCTGAGTGTTGGCCAGTTCGACCAGCCCCTGGGCCGGGGCCCGGGCCGGTGCCGCAACCGGAGTGGTCGGTGTGGGTCCGACGGTGCCGATCCCGCCCACGGTGCCGACTCCGCCGGGGGTGGTGGATGACGTGGTGGCGATGGAGGGGTCGCCGGGCCGGGCCATGGCCGGACCGGGGCCGACCCTGTCGGGTGCGGCGTCGGGGGAGTCGTCGGCCACCGACGTCGTGGCCCCGGTTTCGCCGCCAGCGCCGCCACCGTTCGGACCGGGGGCATCGCCGGTGATCTCGGTCCCGGTCTCGGCGTTGCCGTCGAGACCGGAGGTGTCGCCGGTGATCTCGGTCTCGGCACTCTCGGCGGGGTCGAGATCGGTGAGTTGCTCGTCGAGGTCGAGATCGGAACCGACGTCGAGGACGGAACCG
>JAHEJM010000027.1:25535-39967 GCA_024638815.1 Acidimicrobiales bacterium
CGGAACCGACGTCGAGGACGGAACCGGCACTGGAGTCGTCGACGGTTCTCGGCGGTACGTCGATGGCAGCCGACTCGTCGGTTTCGACCCCCTCCGTGCCGGCGACCGATATCGCCGCCGTGAGGGCGGCGAGCAGGGCGACCGGGTCGGTGTCGGCGTCCGGAGTCGTGGGCTCCACCAGCCCGGCGTCGACGGCGGCCTCGATCACGGCCGCCACCAGTTCGGTATCGGCTCCGTCGACACCGTCGACCCCGATGACGGTGTCTCCGTTGGCGAGCTGCCCGGCCAGGGCGGCCAGTTGGGCCATCAGTTGCTCGCCCGACTCGACTCCCTGGGAGCGGGTCAGGCCCGCCATCAGGGTCTCGAGGAAGCCGACGGCGTGGCTGGTCTCCACCCCCATGAGCGAGGCCAACGCGGTGGCCAGGACAGCTTCGTCGCCTTCGAGTGCACCGGACTGGTCGGCGCCCCCGCCCTCGTTGGCGAAGACCACCCGCTTGTCATTGTCGGAGCCCGGGGTGTCGGGGCGAAGCGGATTGCCGGCCGGATCCACCATCTGAGCGCCGGGTCGCTCGGTGTCGGGCTCATCGGGTCGGGCCACCACGGCTCGACCGTTGCCGGCGTCGCCTCGGGAGCCCTCGGCCCGGGGATCGTCCGATCGGTCCACCTCGGCTCGTGGCGATCGGTCGACCGAGGGGTTGGCCTGGTCGGGGCGGTCCTTCCGCTCCGGTCGGCTCACGGCCGCGTCGGATCGAGGGTCGAGACGGCTGTCGGCGTGGGCGAATCCGGTTCGGGTCCGGACGTCGGGAACAGCTCGGAGTGAAACGTCCGGGCCACCGCCGCGGGCAGCCTGAATCGACTCGGCCAGCGCCCGGGCGAAGACCTCGTTGGGGGACTCGTCGTCGGCCGACGTCCGGCCGTCGCGAGACGGTTCGCTGTGCGATTGCAGTAGCGGTTGAATCATCATGAATTCGATCTCCAGGCGTCGAGGACCTTGCTGACGTACTGTTGGGTTTCGGCGAACGGGGGGATGCCCCCGTATTTGCGGACATTGCCCGGCCCGGCGTTGTAGCCGGCCAACGCCAGCTCGACCGAGCCCAGCTCGTCAATCAGCCGGCGCAGATAGCGGGCGGCACCGTCGACGGCCGACGCCGGATCGAGCGGGTCGACCCCGAACTGGGACGCGGTGGCCGGCATGAACTGCATCAGACCCTTGGCCCCGGCCGGGCTGACGGCCGAGGGGTTGAACCCGGACTCCACCTTGGCCACCGCCGCCAGTAGTCCGGGGTCGACACCGTGGGCCGCTCCGGCCTGCTGAAACAACCCGCGGTACTCGGCCGGGCTACCCACTGACGTGGGGGATCCGGTCGACCCGCTCGGTCCGGGACCGGCCGGCCCTACGGCAACGGCCCCGGGAGTGATGATCCGACGGATGGTGGCGATGGGCCGGGAGATCCCCGACACCTTGACCACGTCGCCCCGCTTGGGAGCGTGGAGCATCTTGCCGTCGCCGAGGTAGATGCCGATGTGATCGACCGGGGAGCCGAAGGCGATGAGATCCCCGGGCTTGGCCAGGTCGAGGCCGGGAACCTCCACGCCCATACGGGCCTGATCCCGACTGACCCGGGGCATCTCCACCCCGGCCGTGCGATAGGCGTGTTGGACCAGACCGGAGCAATCCCAGCCCGCCGATGATGTCCCGCCCCAAAGGTAGGGCACACCCAGTTCGGCCATGGCCGACGAGATCACGGTTCCCGCCGCCGCCGATGGTGCGGTGCCGTAGCCGCCGGCTGCTCCGGCCCCGAAGGTGGTGCCGTAGCCGCCGGTCGAACCGAGGCCGTTGAGTCCGGTGCCGAAGCCGCCGGCCCACCCGGCGAGCGCGCCGAGCCCGGCCGGGTTGAAACCGGAACCTCGACCCGGAGCTCCGATCCCACCGTCGGCCCCGGCATCGAGTGTCCGGGCTGCGATCTGCTGTTGGGTGAGGCGAGCCAGTTCGGCCTGAAACAGTCCTTGGGGCTGCTCGCTGGTTTGGGCCGGTCCCTCGAACCGGCTGGTCAGCTGGTCGACTCGTTCGGCGATGGCGGCAATGGCGATGGCCGTCATTGTTCTCTACCCCCCAGCTCCCGACCCCGCAGTTCCGCATTCCGGAGCTCTCCATTCCGGAGCTCCCGTCCCCGGACGTCGCGATGGGTCGACACCGAGATCACCGTGTCCTCCAACTGCTTCTCCAGGGCTTTTCGCCGTTCGATGGCCTGACGCTCCAGGGCCAGTTCGACCGCACGCTCCATCTGGGCCGACCGCCGGTCGGCATGGCGGAACGCCTCCTCGGCTTCGGCCACCAAATGGTTGTGGGCGATTGTGTCGTTGATGAGGCGATCAACCATGCGGCCGACGGCCTGGCGCCCGGCCAACATGGCGGCGGCCGAGCCGCTCGCCGGTCCGGGGGTTTCGGCCTGAGGTTGGGTCATTGCCTGCTGCAGCCGCTGTTGATGGTGGTCGAGGTCCCGTCGGGCCTTGGCCAGATTCGATCCGGCCTGAGTTCGCCGTTGGCTCTCCACTGCGGCCACACGGTCGAGCCGTGACCCAGTCTGCGATTGACCTGTCATCCAATGAGCTCCTCAACTCGTAAGGCGTTCTCCAGTTGCGCGAAGGCCTCGGTTCGTGACGACTGATCGTTCATGTCCTGGCGCAGGGCGGCCCGGATGCCGGGCCCGAGCCGAATGGCCCGATCGGTGTTGGGATCGGCCCCGACCTGATAGGCCCCGACCTGCAGCAGGTCCTGCACGTCCTGCTCGGCGGCCATCAGCCGGCGGACCTCGGCCATGAGCCGCTGCTCATCGGCCGTGGTCACGGCCGGACCGACCCGGCTCACCGACGACAGCACGTCGATGGAGGGAAAGTGACCGGACTCGGCCAGGGAGCGGCGCAACACGATATGGCCGTCCAGCAGCGACCGGGCGGTGTCGCCGATGGGATCGTCGGTGTCGTCGCCCTCGACCAGCACGGTGTAGATGCCGGTGATGGAACCGACCGGGGTTGTTCCGGCCCGCTCCAGCAGCATCGACAGCATGGCCGGGGTCGACGGGGGATAGCCCCGTGACGTCGGCATCTCGCCGGCGGCAAGCCCGATTTCCCGGTGGGCCATGGCGAACCGGGTCAGCGAATCCATCAGCAGCAGCACATCGTTGCCCTGGTCCCGGAACCACTCGGCGATACGGGTGGCGACAAAGGCCGCCCGACGGCGGACGATGGCCGGCTGCTCGGCGGTCGCCACCACCACCACGGTCTGGGCCAGGCCTTCGGGGCCGAGGTCCCGCTCCAGGAACTCCCGGACCTCCCGCCCCCGCTCACCGATGAGGGCCAGCACCCGGACCGGAGCCTCGGTGCCGCGGATCAGCATCGACAGCAGGGACGACTTACCCACGCCGGAGCCGGCGAAGATGCCGGTGCGCTGACCGACCCCGACCGGGATGAGGGCGTCGATGGCCCGCACCCCGACCTGCAGTGGCCGCTCCACCAGCGGTCGGGTCAGCGGATCGGGGGCCCTGGTGGTGTCGCCCACCGTCTCGATGTTCTTCAGCCGGGGTCCGTTGTCCATGGGCCGGCCGGTACCGTCCAGCACCCGGCCCAGCAGCTCGACACCGACCGGGATACGCCGGCTCGGGGAGTAGGCCACGGGCACGCCGGGGGTGATGCCGTCCAGGCTTCCGAACGGCAGGGCGGTGGCATGGTGCCGCGACGCCGCCACCACCTCGGCCCGAACCTTGCGGCCGTGGCGGGGATCGCCGATCTCGATCACGTCGCCCACGGCCAGATCCAGGCCGGTGACCGAGGCGTGCTGACCCACCACCGACTCGAGCCGTCCGAGCACGGTGGGGCGGACGGTGATGTCGATGGCGCCGCCGTTGGGAAGTTCGATTCGCATCATCCGAGCTCCCCGATCGTGGTACGAATCTCGTCCAGACGGCGATCGATGCCGTCGAGGGCGAGACGGATGGCCGACTCGACCCTGCATTCCCCCCGACCCAGGGTGTGGTCCTCGGCGATGCGGTAACCGTCGATGTCACGATCGTGCAGCTCCCGCAGGGCGGCGGCATCGTCGGGGTGAAGGTGCACGACCACGTCGTCGTCGCCGTCGAGGGCGTGGACGGCCCGCCGAACCGGGTCGACGAAGGCGGTGGGGTTGGTGTGAAGTTCCTGTCCGATCACCGTCTCGGCGATGGCCAGCCCGATCCGCACCGCGGCCGTGGCCACGTCGTCGAGGGCGGCCTCGGTCGACCCGGCAACGGTCCGGGACGCCTCGGTCAGTGCCGCCAGCGCCGGCCCGAGATGGGCCCGGGCCGCCTCGACCCCATGGTCGAATCCGGCCTGCTGGGCCTCGGCTCGCAGCCGATCGATCTGTTCCCGGCTGCGACGCTCGATCTCCTCCTCCATATGGATGGCCACCTGGGTGGAGCCGGTCGACCGGGACGAGTCGTCCGACCGGGCTTGGGCTGCCGCTGCCGGTGCCGGGGTCGGCCCTCGTCCGAAGGTCATGGGCTTGACCCGGGATGCCTCGGTGCCGGTGAGCACCCTCCTAGGAGACAAAGTCGTTGCCTCCTCGGTTGATGACCAGATCCCCGGCGGCCTCGAGGGCCCGGACCTGGTCCAGGATCGTCTCCCTGGCTTCCTCCACCTCGGAGATCCGCACACTACCGATGAGCTCCATCTCGTCCAGGAGGTTGTCCCGGGCTCGAGACGACACATTGCCGAGCAGGTGGTCGCGCAACACCGGGGGCGCACCCTTGAGGGCCAGAGGCAGGACCGCGGTGTCGACTTCCCGCAGCAGGCGCTGGACCTGTCGGTCGTCGAGCAGCAGCAGGTCGTCGAAGACGAACAGCAGGGCCCGCACCTCCTTGGCCAGCTCGGGGTCGGAGTCCTCCAGGGCGGCGAAGATGGCGTCGCTCGACGTGGTGTCCATACGGTTGAGCAGCGAGACCAGGATCGGCCCGCCCCCGGCCTCCCGGAAGCGGCGCTCCAAGACTGGCGCCATCTTGTTCTTCAGCCCCCGCTCCAGGGCGTCGACGGCATCGGACGCCACCTTCTCCATGCGGCCCAGGCGGACCCCGGTCTCGGCCAGGGTCTGCTCGGGCAGGGTGTTGAGTACCTTGGCCGCCTCCTCGGCTCCGAGGTGGGACAGCACGGCGGCCACCAGCTGGGGGTGCTCGGTCTCCAGCGAGGCAACCACCACCTCCGGTTCGAGGTCGTCCAGATACTGGAAGGGAACGGCGGTCGAGGTGTCGTCGATGCGGGACAGCACCTCCCGGGCGGCCCGGTCGCCGAAGTTGGCCTCCAGCATGGCCCGGGCCAGGCCGACGTCACCCACCGGCAACGGCTTGTCGCCGGTGGAGGCCACGGCGGCAAACTCCTCGTACACCGAGTTGGCCAGTGTTCCGTTGATGGGACCGAGCCTGGCCATCTCGGTCACGATGGCCGACACCTCCTCGTGGTCGAGCTGTCGCAGTAACGGTCCGGACTTCTCCACCCCGAGCTTGAGCATGAGGATGGCGGCCTTGCGGATGCCCTGAGGGCTGATGGCGTAGCTCATCGGCCGGCCCCGGCGGCGGCGGTCTCGGCGCCCCGACCCGTGGTGTCGGTATCATCCTCCGCCATCCACGACCGAAGCATGCCGGCCACGTCGTCGGGCTGGGATTCGATGAGGGCGATCAGATCGGCAGGCTCGGATCGGCCTTCGCCTGCTCCCAGGGCGGCCACTGCGGCGGCCCCGATGGCCTGGAGATCCTCGTCGGAGGTCAGCTCGCCGGGATCGAGGGAGATGACCTTGGCCTGCCGGCCCCGCAGGCCGAACAGGGCGGTGAGGACGGTGGCCGCCAGGGCGATCAGGCCGATCACGGCCATGCGGATCAGCGGCAGCAGCGAGCTCGGCCCACTCTCCTCGGTCGGCTCCCCGTCGTCCTCGCCAAAAGCGATTTTGCCCGGCGGCTGGTAGTTCTCGCTGAACGGTTGGAAGCTGAGGGCCAGGGTGTCACCACGGTCGGGGTCGAAGCCGACGGCGGCGGCCACCACCGACTCCAGCTCACCCTGGAGACCGGCATCGACGCCTGCGTCGATGATGACGGCGACCGACAGCGACCGGATGGCCCCGGCGGCTGTTTCGGTGTTGGTGATGGTTTCACCCACGCCGCGTTCCACCTCGAACTCGTCGAGTGTGTAGACGACGCCCTCCCCTGCGGCCAGGTCGTCACCCTCGACGATCTCGTCCTCGGGGCCGAGTACCCCGGTGTCCAGCTCGGCGCCGTCGCCTTGGTATCGTTCGCTGCGGTTTGACTCCCGCAAGACGGGCGATTCCTGGCCCTCCTCCGGCTTCTCGTAGATCTTGGTCGTGACCTGACTGGCGTTGAAGTCGAGCTGGGCCGTCACCGAGGCGACGGCATTGCCGGGACCGGCGATGGCCGACAGCATCTGCACGAGCTCGGCCTCCAGCTTGTTCTCGAAGGCGGTCTGCATCTCCATGGCCTCACCGCCACCGGCGCCGCTGATGCCGGCCCCCGGGGCCGCCAGGATCTGTCCCCGCTCATCGGTGATCGACACCATTTCGGCGGTCAATCCCTCGACCGAGTTGGCCACCAGGTTGACGATGGCCCGGACCTGGGAGTTCCTGAGGTTGGTGCCGCCGGTCTGCAGCAGCACCGAGGCGGTGGCCATGACGTCGTCGCCGGCAAACAGATCGTCCTCGGGCATGACCAGGTGGACCTTGGCGCTGTTGATGCCGTCGATGACCGAGATGGTTTTGGCCAGCTCGCCCTGCAGCGCCCTGAGGTACGTGGCCCTGTTGCTGAAGTCGGAGGCGGTGAGTCCCTGCTGCTCGAGCAGCTTCCAGCCGTCGGCCGAGTCCACCGCTCCCGAGGAGGCCAGAGCCACCCTCATGTCCAGCACCTGGTCGGCCGGGACCCGGATGGCGGAGCCGCCATCGGTCAGCTCGTAGGCAACACCCCGAGCCTCCAGCTCACTCACCGCCGAGGCGGCGGCGCCGGCGTCGAGGTCGGAGAACAGCAGGGCCATGGGGCCGTCGCCCCCGATTTGGCTCATGAACAGCAGGCCGCCCACGGTGACGACGAAGGCCACGACCAGGCCGATCCGCTGATTCATGGTCAGGCGGTTCACCATCTGGCGGGCCGACACCGGAGCCAGCGCCGTTCCTGTCCGTGTCCCTGCCATCAGATCTGCATCCTCATGATGTCGTTGAAGGCCTCAACCGCCCGATTGCGGACGGCCACCGTCAACTCGGCGGTCAGCTGGGCCTCGGTGGCGGCAACCATGAACTCGCCGACCGAGGCCACGTCGCCGGTGGCCGCAGCCCGGGCCGCCTCGGCGGCGTTGGTGTCGGCGGCGGCCAGCTGGTCGATGGCGTTGCCGACGGCCGAGGCGAAGTTGCCGTTGTCCTGCTCGCCGGTCTCGGGTGCGGCGGTGGGCCGGGCCGTGGGCCGGGCGGACTGAATGGCGCCGGGGGCGATGGCGGGGATCGGGTTGATCACGGTCAGCTCCCGATCTTCAGTGCGGTCTCGTAGGCGGTGCGGGCCCGTTCGAAGGAGGCCACGTTGGCCTGGTAGCTGCGTTGGGCCATCAGCAGACTGGTCATCTGATCCGACAGATCCATGTCGGGCAGGCGGATGAAGCCCTCCTCATCGGCCAGGGGATGGCCGGGGTCGTACACGATGCGGCCCAGCGGGTTGCCGAACTCGGCCCGCTCCACGCTGGCCCCGGCCGGTCGGCCGTCGCTGATGGCGCTGCGGGCCACGACGAAGCGCTCCTGGAAGGCGGCCTCATCGGTGGAGCTGACCTTGTTGATGTTGGCGATGTTGTCGGCGATGGCGTCCAGCCAGGTCTGGTAGACGTCCATGCCCGACTCGGCGATCGAGAGACTACGGAACAGCTGCATCATCGCCCCCATGAGGTCCGCAGCAGGCGGTACCGGGAGTTGAGGGCGGCGGTCACCAGATCCTGGTGGAGCTGGGTCTGGGTCAGCCCGGTGATCTCGTCGTCGAGGCGAACGTTGTTGCCGTCGAGCCGGGTCGGCAGCAGGGAGTTGCCGACCTCGATCTCGGCATCCTCCAGCCGGCCCCGGTCCAGAGCCCGACGCAGGCTGGAGGCGAAGTCGACCTTCTGAGCCAGGTAGCCGGGAGTCTCGATGTTGGCGATGTTCTGCTCGTGGGCCATGCGCTGGGCGTCGAGGCCCCGCATCGCCTGGGAGAGCGTCTGCGTGGTGACATCGGAAATGAAGGGGGAGGAGAACATGGGACGGTGCCTTGTTGCCTGGTTACGAAGGGGAACGTCGTTGGCTTTGACGCTGAATCCGGCACCACTGGGATGCCGATTCATGGGCCCGTCCCTGGGCCTCTTTCACTTGCTCAAGCGTCCTGCTCGTGTGTTGTTTCGAGATGGTTGGCCACGAACTTGAGCCTTAGGTGGACCACCCCGCCTGATTTGATCCCAACAGCCCACGGGAGCCCCGGGGAGCGTGCCGGCCGAGTCCGGGAACGCCGGTGGGGCCGGGGATCGTTGGTCCGCTCGCTACCCGGTGGTGGCAGCGGCGGCGTGCTCGATGCCCTCGGCCAGCGCCGCGATCTCCAGGCCGGCATCGCGATCACCGGTGATGCCGAAGCCGTACATTCCCCGGTAGCTCATCACTCCCACGGCGATACGAACCTGTGCCGCCAGCGGGATGACCGGATAGAGATCGACCATCGTTCGGTCCAGAACCGAGACCATGTGGTTGGGACCGGGGGCGTTGACCGTGACCGTGTCGACCCCGGTCAGTCGGGCTCCGGCCTGGCTGGCCGAGCGCAGACCCAGGCTGCACAAGGTCGGAGCGACGAGACCGGGAAGACCGGCCAGGGTGGCGCCGGCCACCGCCTTGTTGCGGCTGGTGACATGAACCGTCTCATTCCGTATCAACCTGACCGCGTCGTCGAAGCTGCTGCAGCCGACTGGAAGATCGGCCTCGAATGCGCTGATCTGGTTGGTGAAGTCGTCTCCGGTGGCCACTGCCAATGGAACCAGCGTTCGCAGCGACCCGGGCACCACCTTCCCCTGGCTCTCGAGCATGGATCGGAATCCCCAGGTGATGAGGGCCAGGATCACGTCGTTGGTGGCCACATCGTGACGGTCCCGCAGCTCTCGGATGACGTCACCGTCGACCGCCGCCTCGTACCACCGGCGATGGGGACCGACTGCGCCGACCAGCCCGGCGTCGCTGGCCCGGGTGCCGATCTTGCCGATGGCGTCGGTGGCCTGAACCACTGGGTTCAAGACCGTCCGGCGCAGCAATCGAAACTGCTCGTAAGGGTTGATGGCAAGACCGGCGGCGGCGTTGGCCAGCAGGCGTCCATCGCTCGGCCGCGGCCGGGGCGACCAGGAGTCGTCGCTGCCGCCCGCCTTCGACTGGTCAGGGATCAGGGAAAGCGGATCGGCGCCCGATACGCCGTCCACGATGGAATAGTGGGCCTTGGACAGCAGGGCCCAGCGCTTCTTCGGCAGGCCGCTGACCATCCACAGCTCCCACAGCGGTTTACCCCGGTCCAGTCGTTGGGACAGCAGTCGACCGACGAGGTTACGGAAATCGCCCATGTTGGCCCGGGTCGGGAGTCCGGTGTGGCGAAGATGGAAATCCAGGTCGAACTGGTCGTCGTCGATCCACACCGGCCGGCTCAGCCCGAGCGGGACCGGCACCACCCGCTGACGGAGGCGGGGCACGGCCCGGATCCGGTCCGCGACCCGCTCCCTGAGTTCGACGTAGGTCGGTTCCGGATTACCGAAGACGGCGATGGTGACGTTGTGCATGGCACTGACCTGATCCTCGAGTTCGAGGAAGGTGGCGTCGGCGACGGTCAGGCGTTCCATCATGGGCTCAATCGGGATAGGGGGCGTCGGGAGGTGATGCCAGCTGCTTGCCGGCTTGGCGCAGGAGGTCGAGTATCTCGGTGTCGACCGAGGTTTCCAGGAGTTCGGTCGCAGCCAGTGCTGAGGCGGTCAGTACCGGCACCATACGTGTGGGATCCATGGCGTTGGGACCCATGACCCGGGTGATGGTGGGGTTGGGCTCCACGACCAGGGTCGGAATGCCGGCTCGGTCCAGGGCCGCCACCTCCTGGCGGAGCTGGAACCCGGGCAGGCTGCGGAGGACGCAGGCGAGCGGATTTGCGACGCTCCACCGGCTGAGGGAAAGCGGGGAGGTGACCACGACGAGATCGACGTCCATGTCGACCAGAAGGTCGACGTTGACCAACGAGCGCACCCCGCCGTCGACGAAGCGCCGGCCATCGATCTCCACCGGCTTGAAATAGGCGGGGATGGCACAGCTGGCGGCGACCGCGGTGCCGACAGCGACATGTCGATGGTCCCGACCGAACACCGTCACCTCACCGGTGTCGAGGTCGACGGCCGGGATCCACAGCTTGGTCTCCGGCCACCCGTCGGGATGGAGCACGTCGGCCTGTTCGCCCAATACCTCGGTGTTGAGCACACCGACCGGCAGGGAACCGGCCAGCAGGCGGCCGAGGTTGGGGCGGTCGAGCCCGACCAGCTCCTTGACCACCAGGCCGGGTGAAGCCGGGAGAGGCAGGCGGGCGGAAAAGAGGGACTCGCCACGACCGGCCACCCGACGCAGCCGGTCCATGCCTTTGTAGTCGGTGGGCACGGAGAGGATGCGATCGACCAGGGTCGACACCGACACATTGCCGCGAATCACGGCCCCCACACTGGAGCCGGCCGAGGTCCCGATCACCACTTCGGCCGTTCGGGCATCCCATCCGGTGGCTTGCTCGATGGCGGCCAGGCTTCCGGCGTGAAAGGAATAGCCGGCGATGCCGCCGGCCCCGAGGACCAACGCGATCTTTGGTGCGGTTTTGGGTGCCGATGCGCTCATACCAGATCGTCGCAAACGCCGCACTCACCGTTGAGGCGGACACATACCGACGCTGGTCCCATGATCGCCCGTTCCCACCCTCGATGTCTCATCGGACGGCGAATGCGTCCTCGGGCCGGTTCTTCTGGCCTACCGGCACACCGGGCAGCAGCTCCCGAGCACGATGGCCGGGGGTCAGGCCGAGGTGTCGAGTACCGAGACCGTGGGCTCATGCCGAGTACCGATGTGACGTGGCGCAGAACGGGGCCGGCCGGTTCTCGATTGAAGGGCGGCCTGGATGCGTTCGGTCAGCTGCCGGCTCCGGGTCACCAGATCGGTGGCTCGGCCCGCCAGCCGGGGAGGAAGCTGCTCGGCCGGGAGTTCGATACCGGACCAGTGCGGTTCGGGATCGGTGGTTTCCCCCGTCAGCGTCGCTTCATAGTGGTCCAGCGACCGCTCGTAGGCATCGAGGGCCTCGGTCCAACCGGTCATGATGGTGACCGAGCTCAGGCCCGGGTCGTGTCGCCACCGAAGGCGGCGCCGGCCAGGGCCGCCTCCGACGACCGCTGGGGCATCTGTGCCACCTGGCGGAAGGCCTCGGCGATGGGCTCGATCAGGGATCGGCACTCGGCCACCACATCGGGTGACTTGGTCTGGTTGGCGGTGACCAGACGATCGGCCAGGTAGACGTAGATGTCGGCCAGGCTCTGCCCTCCCTCGAAGCCGTCGGGGTCGAGGGCCAGGTGGAGTTCGAGCACGATGTCCTGGGCATGGATCAACGCAATGTGGGCCGCTTCGATCCGGTGGGCGGCGATGGCCTCGGCGGCGTCGTCGAGATCTCGGAGTAGTCGGTCAAAGAGCATGGTTACCAGCCTTTGCGGAGAAACGGTTTTCAAACCATCGTCGTGATAGCGGCGGCGGGCTTGATCGATGGCGTTCATTAGGCCCCTCCGACGGTGGGCAGACTGGCCAGCTGCCCGGCCAGGTAGGACGATTGTTCCTGGAGCCCTCCGAGAGCGATCTCGAGGGCCGCGTACTGACGCCGTAGCGCCGCTTCCTTGCGCTCGAATCGAACCTCGTAGGCGTCGATCTGGTCGCCCCACTGCTCGATTCGGGTCTTGGTCGCCTCGGCCTCCGACCAGAGCCGGCCCGAGCCCACCGAGGTGGCGCTGTCGGCCGCGCTGATCAGGCGATCGAGAACGCCGGGCTCATCGGCTCCGCCGGGGTCGGTGAACAGGCGGGCCAGTTCCTCCCGATCGGATTCCGAGGCGTCGATGAACTCGGCCCGGTCGAACTCGAGCTTGCCCTCCCGGGTGACCGAGATACCGGCCATACTGGCCGACCCGAAGCTGGAGGCGTCGACACCGGCGGCGAAAGCCTGAAGGATGGAGTCACGGGTTCTGCGCACGGCGGAGTTGCCGAACAGGATGGCGGGATCGGCACCGGGGTTGGCCGCCGTGGCCGTATCGGCCCGGGTCAGGAACTCGTTGATGGCGGTGACGATCTCCTCGATGGAGTCGGCCACGGCCTCGTTGTCCTCGCCGACGGTGACGGTGACGGGCCCGGTCGTGGGCTCGGTGACCGTGACGTCGACCCCGGGGAACAGATCGTCGAAGGTGTTGCCGGCCGAGGTGATCGAGTACGGGTTGTCGCCCTGGAGTTCGATCTCGGCGTCCCGACCGGTCACCAGCGTCGTGAAGCCGTTCAATGCCGTGAACGAACTGGTGTCGAGGTCAACCACGGAGTCGGCACCCGTCTCGGTGGCCGTGACCTGCAGGCGGTAGCCGGTGCCGGTGTTCACGGCCATTGCCCTGTAGCCGAGGCCGTCGGTGCTGTTGATGGAGTCCACGACCTCCTGGAGGGTGCCGCCGCCGAAGCCGCTGATCGAGATATCGGCGGTTCCGGCCCGGATCGGGCCGAGGACATCGGCGTCGATCGTCCCGCCGGAGCCGTTGAGTGTCAACGGACCGGTAACGGTGGTGTCGGATATGGTGTTCGTGACCCCGTCGACGACGACGATGCCGTCCACGCCGCTTGCCGTCGCCCCCGACGAGAGCCCTATTCGGGACACCGCCTGGCCACCGACAATGGTGAGATCGGCGGCGCTGCCTTCACCCACCGTGCTGAACACCAATTCATCGGAGGCGCCGACGCCGACGGCCAGGACACCGCCGGCTCCCGCCGCGGTGATGGCATCCGCCACCGCCGAGGACAACGTCGAGGCATCACCATAGGTGCCCGCCGCGATGTTGAGGGAGTAGCCGACACCGTTGACCTCGACGTCCAACCGTCCGGTTCCGTTGGTCAGGGTCACCGGGTAGCCGGGGTTCGATCCGCTGATCGACGCCGCCGCCGATGACTGGGTCACGGCGAACTCGATGGGACCCGACGCGAAGCCGGTGGCGGCGAGGTTGTCGAAACCGAGAGCAGCGGTGCCGGAGTAGGACAGGGTTGATCCCGAGCCGTCGGTGATCACCGAGTCGAGCGATTCCACCACTCCGTTGGAGTAGATGGTGTGGGCCGCTGCCGTCTGGAGTACCCGGAACGACAGCTCTCCGGTCGTGGTTCCCGATCCCGCTCGCACCGTGACCGATTCGTTGGACGAGGTGGCGGTCAGCCGGTCCCATCCCGACGACAGGCGGAGATCGGCGGCCTTGTTCCGAATGGACTGGACGTCCGAGCGCATGCCCCGCAGCTCGGTGTCGATTGTTCGAGCTTCGGTCTGCCGCTGCTGCAGGCGGGTTTGGGGTATCCGCTCCAGCTGCATCAGCTGGGCGATGATCGATGTGGTGTCGAGTCCGGTGACGAGTCCGTCGATGTAGGTCATGGTTCGCTCGCTCTGGGGGACGATTCGGGCTGACGGCGCCGATCAGGCGGTGGGCGTTGTGTCGGGAAATGATTCGGCCGCCGGCTTTGCTCAGTGGCGCCGGCGGCCGAACCCAAGGTCGGGCCTGGATCCCGACCGTGTTGGTATGGGGACGCTAGCCGAGGAGGCTGAGGACCGATTGCGGCAGGGCGTTGGCCTGGGCCAGCATGGAGGTGCCGGCCTGCTGGAGGATCGAGTTCTTGGTGAAGCTGACCATTTCCGCCGCCATGTCGGTGTCGCGGATCCGGGATTCGGAGGCGACCAGGTTCTCGGTGGTGACTTGGAGGTTGTTGACCGCCGATTCCAGCCGGTTCTGGACCGCACCCAGGGCGCCACGGGTGGTGGAGACGGCGGCGATGGCCACGTCGACGGCCTCGATGGTGGCTCGAGCCGTGGTGGCGTCGGTGACCGTGGTCGTGGTCGGGTTGGTGACGCTGCCGATGGCAACCGAGATCTGGCCATTGGTGCCCGAGCCCTCGGAGCCGACCTGCAGAGCCACGGTCTGACCGAACAGGGCGGCGCCACCGAATGTGGTGTCGGTGCCAATGCGGGTGATCTCGGTGTTCAGGGCCGTGATCTCGGCGGCGATCGCCGTCCGGGCGGCGGAGTCGTTGGTGTCGTTGGCGGCTTGGACGGCCAGGTCGCGCATGCGGCCCAGCATGTTGT
>JAHEJM010000124.1 GCA_024638815.1 Acidimicrobiales bacterium
ATCCGGCAAGGTAGGTCGCGACGGTTCGCTTCATGCCAAACCATCGCCTGCCGGCCACGATCGATAAGTGAAACCCGCCACTGCACCAGGGCACGGTGAGACGGCATACGAAGTCCCCCATCGTCCGCCGCCCGGCGTCGTTGTTCGAACTGAGCCCCTCGGCCGAACAAGTGACCGCAGCCCAGCGGAAGCGAGCTCGTCGCTCGGGACTCGCTTCATCTTCATTAACCGACGTGAAGCGAATAGTCTGCGAGCATTCGAACGCAACACTCGTGACATGGCTCAGGAGAATCGATCTAGATAGTCTTCGGTACTCACGCAGATCATGTCAACAATTTCGGCTCCCCAAGATTGACATCCATTAACGGTTTAAAGCGGCAGATGAGCAACGTCGCACAGGTGCGCCTCGGTCGTCAGTCCCACTATCTGCCATTCACCTGGTCTGACTGACCCTGAAAGATGCCGTCGGTTTCCGTAACGTGGTGAATCCAGCCCTTCCGACGATAAGCCGAATCGATGGCGGGGATGATGTTGTCGCTGGTGAGGCAGCTGACGGCGGGGCCGCTGATCGGCGTCGGTCCAACCGACCCGGGCGGAAAACGCCCCGCCCTCTGTCGACACCGGGCAATGAGTTGCGACGCCCAAGGTCGTCGACCAATGGCAAACCCCGGGCCACCGGCCGTCTGCGGCCGCGACATCTGTTTCCGATATCGAACCCACCGCTAACAACTATTATGAATCAGTTGATAAGTACGGACAATTGTTTACAATTGTAGGTGTAGTCGGGTGTCAAAAGACCCGTCCATCGATTTCTCAGTGAAGGGAGCGAAACGATGGCGAGGTACCGATTCGGACTCAGCTTCAGCGCGGCTCTGATTCTCATCATGGCCGGGTTGGCCCTCCTGCCGAGTGCCGGCTCGGCTCAGGCCTGCGACCCTCCCGGCCAGATCGTCAATCCCGAACCGTTCAGGTGGACCGACGCCGGTGGTCACTACGTTGGCGTGCTCGAATACGGGGAGGCCAGCTTCACCATAGATGGCGAGACGTTGACCACTCGGGCCTACCGCCAGGAGGGAGGCTGCTACTCCATTCCCGGGCCCACGCTGATGATGGAGCCGGGCAATACCTACGTGCTCCGCTTCCGCAATCTGCTCCCCTTCGAGCCGGCCAGTTCGGTCCACAACGATTTCAAGGACCCCAACGTCACCAACGTTCACACCCATGGCCTCCACATATCAGGTGAGTCGCCGGGTGACGACGTGACCCGGCTGTTCGAGGGCGGCTTCGGTGGCGACTACGTGTACGACATTCCAGCCGATCACATGGGCGGCACCTACTGGTACCACGCCCACCACCACGGCTCCACCTACCTCCAAGTCTCGACCGGCGGTTTCGGCTTCACTATCATCGACGACGGTAACGATGGAATCCCGGCCAACGTGGCGGCCATGGAAGAACGCCACGTGCTGTTGGGCTACCTCGACACCAACGCCGCCGGCACCGGCGGCGACTCCCTGGTGTCGGGCACCCTGCCCGCCGGCTGGACGGTCAACGGCACGGTCAACAGCACCATGACCGTACGCCCCGACACCTGGCAGCATTGGCGGGTGCTGCTGGCCGACGCCGATGCCCGGGCCAAGGATGTGTCGATCGGATCGGGATGCGAGGTCATGTTGCTGGCCCGAGACGGGGTGTGGCGCACGACCGCGCCCAAAGCGCTACCCGCCAACACCATCAACCTGACCGGGGCGTCCCGGGCCGACCTGGCGGTACGGTGCAGCACCGGATCGACCATCTCGGTGGGCAATCAGACGGTGGCCGCCATCTCGGTGGACGGCACGGCCGATCCCGCACCCCACCCCTTTGCTGTCGATGGGGTGTCGACGTGGTCGGCCCAGCGGCCCAGCTATCTGCGAGACCTGCGCTCGGCGACCAGTGTCAACAACGAGAAGATCAGCATGGGGGCTCGCACCGTCAACGGCGACACCTTCGACGTCAACACCCCGAGCCTCACGCTGCCGGCCGATTCGGTCCAGGACTGGTCGATCAAGGGAGCGGTCAACCACCCCTTCCACCTGCACATCTACCACTTCCAGGCCCAGGCCGGGTGTGGTGGCGACTTCGAGGAGGGCGAGTACTACGACACCATGGCCGGCAACTGCTCGGTCCGATTCGACATGGACGTCGACACCAGCAGCCCGTATGAGGGTATGACCATCATGCACTGTCACATCCTGACCCACGAGGACCAGGGGGCCATGACCTGGATGGATGTGACCGGGGGCACGCCCCCGCCCACCTTCCCCGCCGGCCACGGCTACAGCGAGTTGTATTCGTTGTCGGGAGAACCCCAACCACCGGCCGCCCCCAGTGGTCTGGGAGCCACCGCCACCTCCAGCTCGGCCATCCACCTGACATGGACCGACAACTCCGACAACGAGACCGCCTTCACCCTGGAACGGTCGACCGATGGGACCAACTTCACCGCCCTGGCCACGGTCGACGCCGATGTCATCTCCTACGACGACAGCGGGCTGATGGCCGACACCACCTACTGGTACCGGATCAACGCCGAAAACGAGGTCGGAACGTCGGCCTGGTCCAATACAGCCTCGGCCACCACCCAGCCCGACGGCGGCGCCACCTCGGTGGCGGTGGGGTCGATCAACCTGACCACGGTCAGCGTGGGGAAAGGACTCAAGAAAGCCCAGGCCACCGTGGCGGTGGTCGACAACCTGGGGTCGCCGGTGGCCGGCGCCGTGGTGACCGGTGACTTCACCGGCTCGATCAACGAACCGGGGGTCGAGGGGGCAGAGACCGACGCATCAGGCACCACGGTGCTGGAGACGATGGGGACGGCCAAGGGTGGAGTGTCCATCGAGTTCTGCGTCACCAGCATCACCCACTCCACCCTGACCGATTGGGCGGGAAGCAGCTGCACAACGCTGTAAGGGGGAACTCGACGGAGCCCGGCAGGTCAGGCAGCCGGGTTTCGTCCGGGCCGGGCGATCCTCGTATCCCGGAGGGCCTTGGCTTTCGGCGACCCGCAGCAGCCGACTTCGTCGCGCGCCGGAGCAAGGTCCCTACCGGCTGGCCAGGCGGAGGGTGATGATCTCGAACGGCATGATCGTCAACGAACAGACGCCGTCGCGGACCTCGACGACGTCGTGGGGCTCCTCCAGGAGATTGCACCGACTGGCGGCGCTGATGCCACGTGCGCATTTCACGGCGACACGGCTTCGGTTGCCCACCGCCTCGTGCAGCCGGACAATGACGGCGCCGGGGTCGTCATCGGCGGGCTTGATGGCGTCGATCTCGACCCCGTCGCCGGTCAGTTCCACCAGCGGTGCAGGTACCGCCGGCGCCGAGCCCGTGACGATCCGAAGCGGCATGTTGAAGCGTTCGGCCTCGGCTACGACCTCCTGTAGGCCGGCGCCGTGGGGGAAGAGTGCCAGGCGAACGGAGTGACGACCCCGGTCTGCGTCGGGATCGGGATAACTCGCAGCACGGGCCAGGCTGACGCGGACCCGACCGTCGAAGAGCCCGTGTCCGTAGCGACCGTCGTTGAGGACTGCGACTCCGAAGTCGGGTTCGGCCAGGTCGACAAAGCGGTGGGCGCAGACCTCGGACTTGGCCCAATCCCACGAGGTCGATGCATGGGTCGGTCGGCGAACATGCCCGAATTGGATGTCGCACGCCGCGGTGTCACTGCGAACGTCGAGCGGAAACGACATCGACAGGAGGTGCTCGCGATGCTGCCAGTCCAGGTCGACCCCGATGTCGAGTCGGGCGCTATCGGCGCGAATCGTGTACGAGACAACGGCGCGGGATGGGCCGAATGTTCGGCAGACCCGAACCCGCCCGAGCAGCGGGCCGGAGTCGATGATCTCGATTGAGGTTGCGGAATCGATGGCTGCGGCCACCCCGGGGGTCCAGGTCTCGAGGTCCCATGCGTCGTAGCGGACAGGGTGATCCGGACCGACCTCCAGGACCGCCCCGGCTTTGCCGGCGGGAAGCAGCTCACGTGTCCGCCTCCGGTCGATCACCGAGGTGAGGTTGCCCCCAGCGTCCCAGTTGACCGAAAGATAGTGGTTGCTCATCGACCTCTCGTCGACGATGACGTGATCGCTCGCGGCGAGCGGATTCAGCTCGGCCATGCCGTGGGCGGGAACCTCCACCCGCACGGCGTATCGACCGTCGCTCGTCGGCTGACAACCTTGACCGTCGCCGAGGGGTTCGCCGACCACTTCGATCACCTCGTCGCGGTCGACACTCGAGCTATTGGCGACATGTGGTGACGGCGGCGAGATGTCCTGAAAAATGTCGGAGAGACGCTTCTCGAGCTCGGCCAGCACCCGGGTGTGGGTGGACTCGGCGTCGTGGTGAACCCACGCAATCGACGACCCGGGGACGATGTCGTGAAACTGCTGGGTCAGCACGTCTCGCCAGAGGTCGTCGACATCGGCCGGTCGCCCGGCGGTCGCGGACCACAGTTCGACCTCCCGGAGCGTGCGCTCGCATCGACGATTGCCGACCTTTGTCCGAAGTTGGCTGGTCAGCGTTCCCCGGTGGGTTTCGAAGTACAGTTCGCCCCGCCACACGGGCACAGGTGCCCCTTCGTCTGCTTCGCGTTCGACGTGTTCAAAGAACTCCGTCGGGGTTCCAATCGTGACCGCAGGAGCACCGGCGGCGTTGGCGAAACGATGGGCCCGGGCCAGCATTTCCCGTGTCGGCCCGCCTCCTCCGTCACCGTGGCCGAACGGCATCAACGACCACTCCGACCACGCGCTGTCGAGGAACCGCCGCGACGACTCCACCACCTCTGCTCCGGAGACTTCGGCGTTGTAGGTGTCGACCGGAGGGAAATGGGTGAGGACGCGGGTGCCGTCGAGACCCTCCCACCAGAACGTGTGGTGTGGAAAGCGATTCGTGGTGTTCCAGGACAGCTTCTGGGTCACGAAACGGCGCATGCCGCCGGCCGCGAACAACTGGGGCATGCTGACCGGGTAGCCGAAAACGTCCGGGACCCAGACCTCCGTGCACCGCATCCCGAATCGTTCGAAGAAGTACCGTTGTCCGAACACAATCTGGCGAACGAGGCTTTCACCGGATGGCAAGTTCATGTCGGGTTCCACCCACATGCCCCCGACCGGAACCCACTGTCCATCGCCCGTCTTCTGCATGATCTTGGCAAACAGATCGGGATGCGACTCTTCGATCCACGCGTACTGCTGCGCTTGCGAGCAGACGAATCGATACTCGGGGTCGTCGTCCATCAGCCGTACGGCCGAGGCAAACGTTCGAGTGCATTTACGCTTCGTCTCGCCCATCGGCCACAGCCAGGCCGTATCGATGTGGGCATGGCCGGTGGCGATGATTCGATGGGCCACAGAACCCGATCCCTCCGACAGAATCGGTGCCACCGCCGAACGGGCGGCGGCGGCGTCGGCACTGGCGTCGAGTGCGTCGGTGAGGGCTCGCAGCATGCGGGGTCGACGCGGATCGTCGAGGTGCAGTGCGAGCATCAGTTCATTGACGGCGCGCAGGTCGAAAAGCAGCGACTCCGCCTCCTCGTCGATGAGCACGAGCGCCGCTCGCCGAAATCGATAGATCGGACGGTCGTGTGATGTCTCGAGCAATCCCAGTTCGGATGGACGGAACGGTGGGAACGAGGGGTTCGAGGCGGCTTCGATGCGAAGCTCGAACGGCCCGCTTTCCCCGTCGAGCCGGAAGTTGGTGCGTCGCGGGTGAATCCCCTGGACCGGGCGATTGCGGTCGTCGACGACGAGCCCCTCGCACTGAAAGCCCGCTTGGTCGGGATCGAAGCCGAGATCGCACACGACCTCGACACGCCGGCTCGACCACGCTTCGGGCACCTCGCCCCGCAGCACGAACCAGGTCGTTGCCCACGGCGCGCCCCATTCATCCCCGGCAGTGAAAGGGGCCTGTTGGTCGAGAGTGGGCCCGGCGGTGATCGCAACGGGTCGTTGCTCGCGTTCGACGAGCGGGGCCACCCTCTCGTCCAGCTCTCGACGAACCCGTTCCTCGACTCGTTCGCGGTCGATGTGCATCGTGAAACCCTACTCGCAGGCCCTCTCCCGATGTGCACGCTGGTGATGGGGTCCACCCTGTAATGACGTCGCCGCTTGCGGCTGATATAACCAGATCACGATCGAAGTGAATCCGGAATGAGGGATCCCATGTCTCCGCACTTACCGATTTTCGCCTCTCCCGACGTCGAGCGGGTCAACCGTGCCGATGGCTCGGTGCTCCTCCGATCGCGTGTCCCGCTCCGGGACGTGGAGCCGACGGTCGGATCCTGGCTCCTCGCCCGCGCCGCCGAAACACCGGACCGGGTGTTTCTGGCCGAACGGCCTGGTGGCGACCTGGCTGAGCCGTGGTCGACCGCTACCTACGGCCAGACCTACCAGGTCGCTCGTCGACTCGGGCAGTCGCTGCTCGATCGCGGTCTGGGCCCGGGCCGGCCCCTGGCGGTGCTGTCGGGCGCGTCGATCCGGCACGGTCAGCTCATGCTCGCCTGCCATCTCGTCGGTGTGCCGATCGTGCCGATCTCCACTGCCTATTCACTGATCGCCGACGATCTGGCCAAGGTTCGTCACATCATCAACCAGACCCGGCCCGGTGCGGTGTTCGCCGAGACCAGCGCGGGCTTCGACCGGGTGCTGCGCACCCTCGATGACGGCCAGGTTGTGACTGGCGATGGCCAGATCGGCACGTCGTTCTCTGATCTGGCTTCGACGGCGGCGACCGACGACGTCGACGAGACGGCGGCCCGCCTCGGTCCCGACGATGTGGCCAAGATCCTCTACACCTCCGGGTCCACCGGCATGCCGAAAGGGGTGCTCACCACCCACCGAATGCTCTGTTCCAATCAGGCCGCAATGTCGCTCGTCTGGCCCTTTCTCGCCGAGACGCCGCCCGTGGTCTGCGATTGGCTGCCGTGGAGCCACACCTTCGGGTCGAGCCACAACGTCAATATGGTGCTGGCCAACGGGGGGACGATGTATATCGATGCCGGCAAGCCAGCGCCCGGCTTGTTCCGCACGACTGTGGCCAATCTCGTCGACGTGCGTCCCACCATCTCGTTCAACGTTCCGGCCGGATACGCCCGCCTGGTTGACCACATCGAGTCGGATGCCGATGTGGCGGCGGCGTTCTTCGATCGACTGCAGTTGATCTTCTACGCTGCAGCGGCCCTGCCCCAGGACATATGGCGCCGATTGGAGGCGGTCAGCCGGGCGACCACCGGGCGAGCGGTCCCGATGACGTCGAGCTGGGGCCTCACCGAGACGGCACCGGCAGCCTCGACCGCACATTTCCCGCTGACGCAGGCGGGGAACATCGGTACGCCACTACCCGGTGTCACGTTCAAGCTCGTTCCGTCGGGTGACAAGACGGAGGTTCGCGTCGCCGGCGACTGCGTCACCCCGGGCTACCTCGACGACCCGGAGCGGACCTCGCAGGCCTTCGATGATGAGGGCTACTTGATCACCGGCGATGCGGTGGTCTTCGCCGACCCCGATGACCCCGACGCCGGGATCGTTTTCGACGGACGGGTTGCCGAGGACTTCAAGTTGACGACCGGCACCTGGGTCAGCGTCGGCATGCTCCGCCCCGCCATCCTGGCTGCGACGTCGCCGCTACTGATGGACTGCGTCGTGACCGGCCACGACCGTGACTTCCTCGGCCTACTCGTCTGGCTGGCCCCCGGCCAGCAGGACACGCCCGAGTTGCGGCGTCGGCTCGTCGATCGTCTTCAGCGCCACAACGTCGAAAACGGCAACTCGTCGTCAACTCGGATCCACCGTGTGTTGATCCTCGCCGACCCACCGTCGATCGACCTCGGCGAGACAACCGACAAGGGTTACATCAACCAACGAGCGGTGCTGGAAGCGCGTCGGGATCAGATGGAGGAGCTCTACGGTGACTTGGCGGGGTCTGAAGTGTCCGACGTGCCGGTTGTTCGCTGATCCGTCTGACCGCAGCGGGCGTTGCGTCCGTGCGTGGCGTCAGGATGTGACGACGAAGCGTTGGTGGGTTCCCTCCGATACGACGGTCTCCCCGGCATGAACGGTCGTGTTGAACACCAGTCGCCGACGGTCCCGCTCGGTCAGTTCCCATCGGATTTGGACCGTCTCACCGGCGGCGACGGAAGCGGAATGACTGACGCACACGTGAATGCCGACCGTTGTCTCGTCATCGTCGAGGTGGGGCTGCGCTCCCATCAGGCAGGTTTGTTCGATGAGGCGGACCATGTCCGGTGTCGACAGAACCTTCATGGGCAGATGCGGCGGCGACATGTCCTCGGTGACGAGGTGCTCCTCGGATCCCTCGAGACCGACGGTCAGGCTTTCTTTCATGTCGGCAGTCTGTCACGGATCGACGAAGGTAGCCACCGGACCTTGAGCCTGGCCTGAACCGGCTGATTGGCTTGAATCGCCCTGGTTGTCTCGTGGTGTCCGCCCTGGTCCGGTCCGTTGTGATCAGCGCTCGGCGGGATTACCGATCACTCCACCCACTCGGGAACGCCGGTTCATCAGTGTGACGATTCGGGATTCCCGAGCGGCGATACCGAGTGCCTCGCCGGCTACCGCCGGTGACTGGGCGCCCCGATCAGACGTGCCGTTGTGGTCGTCCGCTCAGCGTTTGAGGTTGGCCTTCGGAACCCGCACCTCCTGTCGTCCCGCGATGCGCCACAGGGTTGACGGATGACATTCAACCGAGCACCAGGGTGAGGACGACGATAAGCGCGAAGACGCTCTGAGACGAGAGCACGATGATCCTCATCCACGCGCTCTGGAACCGCCGCGCCGATCGACAATGTTCACCTCGACGGCCCTACCACCGAGCCTGCGCGGCCACTTTCCCGACGATCGGTAACACTCAAACACTTGTTCGATTCCACCGCTGTCGGTAGGCGATCTCACTCGATGTGGCCGGTCGGCAGACTATCGGTCACCTGGGCCACGCATACCTGCCGGTGATGCGCTCTTCCGAGTCGTGATTCCCGAGTGGCATTGTCGGTGGTGGTGGCGCTATCGCTGGGAACCGTGGTGTAGCGACGAGAGAACGAGAGACCTGCCCGGCACTGCGGCGGCGCCGGTTCGTGATTCCCAAGTGACCTTGTCGGCGCCAAGCGGGCAATCTCTTGTGACGGGCGGCATCACGACGAGAGCCCGGCGGTCTTCACCGCCGGCGGCGAACACATAGGTCGTTGCCCTGGCCCCTCACCTGGCATCGCCCACGATGACGACGACCGTTCCCCTCAGCCGGCCGCGCTCTGCGTGCCGGTAGGCGTCGGCCAGCCGTTCCAATGGGAAGCGCTGGTCGACGATTGATCGCATCTTTCCCGCTTCGACAAGCTTCGTGACCTCATCGAGAAAGACGCGGCGCTTCGAGATGGGCATGAGACCGGTCGCAGAGACGATTGCCCGCTTGCGTCCAACCCGTGACGTCCAGAGCATCTCAAGGAGTATCGCCAGCCCAGGAAAGGTTCTCAGATAAACGCCATCCTCAGCCAACGAGCCCCGACAGCGCCGGTACGAACTCGTGCTCTCGGCGTCGAAGATCACGTCGTAGGCCTCACCGATATTCGTGAAGTCCTCTCGCGTGTCGTCGATCACATTGTCGGCCCCCAACGACTCGACGAGTTCCCGCTCGCTGGTACTGCACACACCGGTGACCCGCGCGCCGAAGTGCTTGGCCAGCTGGATCGCTGCTGTACCGATAGCGCCGGATGCACCGTTGACGAGCACTTCCTGCCCCACTTGGACATTGGCCTTCTCGCGAAGGAAATTCCATGCCGCCAGCGCTCCACACACCGATGCCGCTTCCTCGAACGACAGGTTGGCAGGCGTACTCGTATCAGTACCTCGTCGTCCCCAGGCGTTGGTCTGGCCACGTCTTTGAGTTGGAGAAGATCCAGAGACCCATACTTGTACTGCACAACCGCTCTCACCGACGATCTCCTCGGCCGCTCCAACTCATTCGACGCCAACCCTGCCAGCGGTGACCAGGGCCAGAGGTCCCTTCCGCTGCCCACGCCGCTCCGTAGGGTTGACAGTGATGGGCACGCCTGAAGCACGACCGGCACGCTGCTCCGGCACTTATGTGGGTAATCGGAGAGTACCTCGCCTGAGGGTGAACCCTCCGGCTCACATAAGTCCAGATCATGGTGGTAATCCAGCTCTCAGCGGTCTGAACGGAGGTGGCCGAGGATTACCTCCATATCTACACTTGCCGAGTGTCCGGAAACGCTCATCCGAAACTGCCTTGGCCCGCTGGTGCGCTTGGGCTGGACCGGCCGGTCACCCTCGGGGCTAGATGCCAGCAGACCGCCGTCATCACGCCTATGGCTGCCGCTCCACACTCGAAGAGCCATCGCTCGGGCAACCCGGACCCACTCGCCATCCATCGCGCCACAACGCTTGGACCGAACACCAGCCCGACAACATCGCAGGACGGCGCCGTACGGTCACCATCGTCGCGAACCAGACCATCGTCGAGGCCACTGCGAGAGTGCTCCAGATACGACGGACATCTGCCACGGAGTAGCCACGTGCGATCTGGTCCTGCAACGCCTCAATGTCGTCCCAGGCCAAGGTCGCGTCGGGCGTGAAGGCGAATTGAAGCCAAAGCCCTGCGGCTGCGGCGGCCAGCAAAGCACAGACGCTCACCCAGCCGAAGACCCCAACCCAGATCGAGATAGCTTTCACGTCAGGTCCGCTCACCGGCAAACGGTACCCGTTGGACCCCAAGAAGCTCTCGTGCCACCCTGGACCCAGGCGCAGTACGGCACGACCAGCTTTCGGCATTATCCCGGTCGTCGGCGAGGGCGAGGTTCTCGCGCAGCGGCGGGAATCGCCCGAGTTGGTGTTGGTGGGGGTGCGGGGCGCGTCCGGGGACGCGTCGGTCCACGACTCACCGGGGTGGTCGGCTGATCGTCGGGCCCGGTTCAGTGTCATAGGTCGTTGCTACCATCGACGCATCGCTTCTGATTCTCTGAGCGTCGATGGTAGCAACGATGAATGGGAGCGTTCTTCGCAGCAGTGACGCTGCCACCCAACCCGGCTTCTTTGTTCGTGAAGGGACACCGCCATGACCGTCACTGCCACCTCGTTGAACCCTTCCGGGGCGCGTCCGGGGACGCGTCGCCCCTCTTACGGTCGGCTTGGCTCTCGCCTGGTCGAACTGGCCCACGCGTTGCATCACGACCAGTACCAACTGGTCATCACCGCCGCCGCCTTCGCCGATTCCGGGGAATGGCTTGCCGATGGGGCCAACTCTGCCGGGGCCTGGCTGGCCGCCATCGCCGACGTCGACCCCGGCACCGCCCGGGAATGGATCCGTATCGGTCGCCTGCTCAACGAGCTGCCGGCCATCGCTGCCGATTTCGCCGCCGGGCGGTTGTCCTATGCCAAGGTGCGGACCCTGACCCGGGTGGCCACCGCTGAGACCGAAGCGGAACTGGCGGTGTTGGCCCGCTCGGTCCCGGCGTCCGGTCTGGGCTGTGCGTTGGCGGCGTGGCGTAACCGCCATCACTCGGGGGCCGAGGTCGACTCGCATCACCATCAGCAACGCTCGCTGCGGTGGCGGACCGACTCCGACGGGATGATCACCTTCACCATCCGGATACCCCCACACCTGGCCGCCACCCTCATCGCTGTGTTGACCGCACTCGTGTGGAAGACGAAACCGGCCAAGAACCCCGATGGGGCCTGGCCAACCGTGGCTCAACAACACGCCGACGCCCTCGCCGTGCTGCTGAGCGACGGGGCGGGCAGGATAGAAACCGAGATCGTGCTCCATGTACGGGGTGACGGCACAACGTGTGATGACGGGACCCCGATCACCGACACCGTGATCGCCGATCTGGCACCTAACGGTTTCCTCCGGGTCTTGATCCACGACGCCGACGGCC
>JAHEJM010000125.1 GCA_024638815.1 Acidimicrobiales bacterium
AGGCATTGACGGCCGGGAGCTCGTCGACGAAGCTGCGGGGGTTGCCGGCCATGTCGAGCAGGCCGTTTGCCTCCCAGTGCACGTCGCTCAACTCGGTGAGCACGTAGCCGGCGATCTCGGACCGCAGCCTCATCGAGTCGATCTGGTAACGCAACGACTCGAACTGACGCCGCTGGGTCTGCCGGCACAGCTCGGGCCACGAACCGAAAACCCGGTCGAGGTGCCAGAGCCGGAAGCGCTCCTGGAAACCATGGACGTAGGCCGCACCCCGAGCCCACTCCTGGCCCGATTCGAACCACCACGGCTCGTGGTCGGCGTCGACCCATTCGAGCTCGGGAAGCCCCCAGGTGCCGAACTCGGAGACGACGAGGGGTTCTTGTCCGGTGCGTTCGATCTCGTTCGGTGGCCCGAACGTGAACGCGTCCCGGGACACGAACCGATCCAGGAACTCGTCCCAGGCGGCCCGCATCTCCGGAATGAGAGCGTAGAAGTGGTAGTCGTCGATGTCGGTGGTCAGATGGAAGTTGGGATCACACGGGGAGTTGTCGACCACCAGGCGACCGGGATCGGCCTGCTTCGTCCGCCGGTACAGCTCACCCATCAACCGCCGGTGATCGCGGTTGGCCACCAGATCGAACCCCCATGACTCGTTGACAACCGTCCAGATCACCAGACTGGGGTGATGGTGGTCACGCCGGATCATGCCTTCCAGGGTGTGCTCGATTCGTTCTCGGGAACGATTCGTGAGCCGGCTGGTCGACGGCAGTTCGCACCACACCAGCAGGCCGACCTCATCGGCCGCATCGAGGTAGGCCGGATCGGGGACCTTGATATGGCAGCGCAGGGTGTTGAACCCCATGGCCTTGACCTGTCGGAACCGCTCGACGAATCGGGCCTTGGCGTCGGGACCGACCACTCCCGCGATGTCGTGATAGTCCTGGTCAAGCACGCCTCGTAGCAGCAGGGGGCGACCATTCAGCCGGAATCGACCCTCGTCGTCGGCTTCGAAGGTGCGGAAGCCGAAGGGTCTGTCGACTCGGTCGACAACACGGTCGCCAACGGCCAGCTCGACGACCAGCTGGTAGCGGGATGGATCGTCCGGCGACCATCGGTGCACCGGTCCGGGAACGGCAACCGTGATCGGTTGTCCGGCACCGCCGTCGGCTCGAGCCACCTCGGCTCCCTCCGGGTCGATGACCGACACCGCAACACGGGCCGAGGCCGCCCCGGCTCCGTCGGCCTCCACGACGACGCGTACCAGGTTCTCGCCTGGATCGGGGGCGATGGCGACATGATCGACAAACGTGGCGCCGTGGGCCTCGGCCTCCACCGGCTGCCAGATGCCGCCGGTCGGCCCGTACCAACTCTGCTTGCCATGCAGGGTCTCGTCGAAGGGGAAATGGGAGTAGCGGGCGGTATCGCCGGACGGGGTGACCACCCTGACCAGCAGCTCATTGAGGCCGGGACGAGCGGCATGGGTGATGTCCCACGCAAAGGGCAGTTGGCCGCCATCGTTCTCTCCCAGGTAGTGGCCGTTCAGCCAGCCCTGACAGAAGTGGCTGACCGCCCCGAATCGCAACGACAGGCGATCGTGATCGAACAGGTCCCCGTCCAAATGGGTCGCCAGCCGATACCAACCGGCGCCGGTGGCCCGGGTCAGGTCGGGGAACTGGTTCTGCCACACACCGGGGACGTCCACCGGCCGCCACGGTCCGTCGACAACCGGTTTGGAGTCGGGGGCCAATCGAGCCGGGCCGTCCAGGTCGGGGCTGAACCGCCAGCCATGGGAGAGGGTCTTGCGCACGCGCATGAAGAGGGATCTGCCTTGCCGGTCTCGAACCGCCCCGTACCGGCCCTCCGATCCCGGCGGGGCCCGCTCGGGCAGAACACGAGCGGGCCCCGAGGGGGAGAGACGGTTTGGGGTTACGGCACCGCTGGTACTAGCCCAGGGCGTCGTTCATCCGGGCCTCGGCGTCGGCCAGAGCGGTGTCCTGGTCCTTGCCGGTGATCCAGGTGGCGTTGACCTCCTCGGCCAGGGCGTCCCAGGCTCCGGCCCAACCCTCCACCGACGGAACCAGTCCGGCGCTGGATGCGGTGTCGGCGTAGTTGGCCCGCTGGGGGGCGTCGGCCAGCTCGTCACCACCGAGGACGGAGGCCCGAGGGGCGATGTGACCGGTGCCCTTTGCCCAACCCGGGATGTTCTCGTACAGGTACTCGAGGAACGCCACGGAGGCGGCGCTCACCGCCGGGTCCTCGTTGGAGGCCATGGGCAGCACCCACATATGGGAGTCGCCCCACACCGACGGGGAGTTGTAGAGGGTGGGCACGTTGGTGGCCACGTAGTTGAAGCCGGCCTCCCGGCTGTACTGGTCGACCACCCAGGTGCCGTTGTGCAAGATGGCGATGTCGCCGTTCAGGAAGGCGGACTGGGAGTCGGTGTAGCCCTGGGTCACATCCGAGTATTCGGCCAGGCCGTTGAGCACGGCCAAGGCCTCCTGGCCCTCGGGGGTGTTGGGTGTGGCCGCACCGGAATCGTCGGTCAAAGAACCGCCCTGCTGCTGGACCAGGCCCAGGAACAGCCGGGCGCCGACCCCGAACTCGAACCAGTCGTGGCCGAAGCACTGGGCCTCGGTGGCGGCCTCGATGGCCTCGCACTGCTCAATCAGTTCCTCGGGCGAGGTGGCGGCGATGGGATTGCCGTCACCGTCGGTCAGGCCGGCCGCTTCGAACAGGTCGACGTTGACATGCCACAGCGAGGCGTGGATGTCGAACGGCAGGGCATAGGTGGTGCCGTCGAGCTGGGCCGCGGCCTGGGCCGGGGCGGTGTAGTCGTCGAAGTCGATGACGCTGCTGTTGGCGAAGGCATCGTCCAGGGGCATGAGCAGGCCCCGACCGGCAAAGTCGGGTAGGCGGTGCTGATGCATCACGCCGACGTTGGGTAGCTCGCCCCCGGCAAAGGCGGTGGTCAGCTGGGTGTAGTAGTCGCCCCAGGCCTGACCACCGATCTTCTCCACGCGGATGCCGTTGTCCTCGGCGTTGAAGGCATTCTCGATGATCTGGATGACCTCGCACTCGGTGGTGGCCTGGTTGACATCGGTCACCCCGGCCACATCCTCTTCGCAGTCGCCGAAGAACCGGGCGAAGGCCAGCACGATGTCATCACCCGAGCCCTCATCGGCCATCTCCTCTTCCGAATCGGCCGCTTCCTCCGCCTCTTCGGCCTCGGCCTCGGCCTCGGCGCCGGCTTCCTCGGCGGCTTCCGTTTCCTCCGAGGCGGCATCGTCGGAGTCGTCGTCGCCGCCACAGGCGGCGGCCACGAGGGACAGGACGGCCAGCAGCATCAGCAGCAGCGGCCATGGTGAATTGGTTGTCTTTGGGTTGTATGACGATGTCATGGTGTGGTCCCCTCCCTGGAACCGGTCCACCGCTTTGGTGGAGTGTCGTTGGAGCTTGATGGGAAAAGTTGGTGATGGAGGTCGGGTCACTTCGATCCGCTCCCCATGGAGATACCGCGGATCACCTGGCGCTGGAAGATGAAGAAGAGGATCAGCAGCGGGGCCGAGGCGAACACGCCTTGGGCCATCAGGTCGCCCAGGGCGCTGGCTTGGGCGAAGTTGCCCTGCCTGGAGGCCAGCCCGGTGGTGATGGTGAACATGTCGGGATCGGTGGCCGATACCAGCGGCCACAGGTAGTCGTTCCAGGTCTGGACGAAGGTGAAGATGCCGAGTGCGGTCAGCGCCGGCACCGACATGGGCAACATGATGCGGCGGAAGATGGTCCAGCGGCTGGCGCCGTCGATCACGGCTGCCTCCTCGAACTCACCCGGGATCTCGGAGAAGAACTGGGTCATGATGAACACCCCGAGCGGGGCGGCGATCCGGGGCAGCACAAGGGCGTGGTAGGTGTTGTGTTGCTCGAAGTCGGCGAAGATCAGGAACAGCGGGATGAACATGGCCTCCTTGGGCACCATGAGCCCGGCCAGTACCAGGGGGAAGGCAATACGTTTGCCCTTGAACGGGATGCGGGCGAAGGCGTAGCCGGCCATGGCCGACAGGATCAAGGTGAACACGGTGGTGGCCACGGTGACCACCACGCTGTTGAACAGCCAGCCCGGAGTACGGCCGCTCTCGAGCAGGGTGACGAAGTTGTCGGTGGTGGCCTGGACCGGGAGGAGGTTGGTGGTGTCCCGGGCCAGGGCGTCGTTGTCGCTCAGGGCCAGGGAGAACATCCAGATCAGGGGAATGATCCAGACCGCGGCCAGCGCGGTGAGGATGGCATAGCCGATGGTTCGGGTTGGTCTGCTGCTCATCTGTTGTCTCCTCCCATGAAGTTGAACTGGAGGGCCGACACGCCGACCATGACCACGAACAGGAACACCGACATGGCTGAGGCGTAGCCGAGCTGGGCGTCTCGGAAGGCCGCTTCGTAGATGTGCTGGATCGAGACCCGGGTGGCGCCGTTGGGTCCGCCCCGGGTCAGGATGAACACCTGGCCGAAGATCTGGAACGAGGCGATGATCTGCAGCACTGTGATCAACAGCAGGGTGCGGCGCAGACCGGGCACGGTGATGTGGCGGAACCGTTGCCAGCCGTTTGCGCCGTCAAGTGAGGCCGCCTCGTACTGGGATTCGTCGATGTCCTGCAGCCCGGCCAGGAACAGCACCACATTGAACCCAACCGTCCACCACAGGGTGAGGGCCACGATGGTGGGCATGGCCAGCGAGGGGTCGGTCAGCCAGCTCACCGGCTCCAGCCCGATGCTCCGCCAGAACGCGCCGATCAGGCCGAGTTGGGGGCTCAACAGGAAGGCCCATATCAGGGTGAGCACGGAGACCGACAACACATAGGGGGCGAAGAACAGCGTTCGCAACACCCCGACAAGGCGGCCGGGCCGGTTGAGGGCGAGGGCCATGGCCAGACCGACCCCGACGATCACCGGGGTGGACATGATCACGAACACGAGGGTGTTGCCGAACGACGGCCAGAACTGTGAGTCGTTCCACCGGCCGCCCTCACCGGGGTGGATGCCCATGATCACGCCGAAGACGGCGATCAGGCCGATGATGATGGCCACCAGCGAGCCGGCTCTCAGCCTGCCTCGGCGGAAGGCCACGACGGCGGGGATGATGCCGAGCAGGCCGATGATCCGCCACGGCCACATGGTGCCCGCTTTCCACACCAGCCCGTCACCCCAGAACATCTCCACGTAGTTGTCGACGCCGATGAACTCCTGGCGATCGAGGCTGAGGAGGTCGCGCTCGTAGAAGCCCATCCATACGGCCTGGATGACGGGATAGAGAATGAAGATGAGGTAGACCACCATGAACGGGGCCAGGAATGACCAGGCCGATCTGGTGGAACTCCAACCGGCCCCGGTCGGTTTCGGCTTCGGTTTCGGCTTCGTCGACGTTGCCGATTCCACCGCCGGACCGCTTACGGCTGCGCTGTCGACTGTCATGCGCAGGACCCCCTTCGTCGAAGCGAATCCTTCGTCAAGTCACGAACATATTCGCTCACACACGAATAATAGCATCGCTCGGAGTCATGTCAAGGCCGAGGGCGACGCTGATTCGGGCCGGCTCTTCAACCGCGCCCGGGCCCGCGCCCACCGTCCGGTGGCCCGCCGCCCCGGGGTTGGTATCTACGCCGGATATCGGTTCGTGCTAGGCCCCGAGTACGGTCATTCCCAGTGATCGGGCCACCTGAGCCTGCCGCAGATCGAACGTCAGGAGCGCAGTGGCCGACCCGGCCCGGCGGGCGGCGGAAAGGTGAAGCGAATCGAGTGAGCGGCACAGGGTTTGCTCTGCGATGAGGGCAGCCTGGCCGCAGGTAGTGGCGTCGAGGGCGACAAGGGCGAAGGCGTCGAGGTCGACGGCCAGCCGGCGCCGAGCCGAGAACAGATTGTCTCCGTCAAGCAGCCGGCCCAGGTTCCGTCGGACCTCGACTTCGGTCAGTCGGCTGGTCACCAGCACCGGGTCGCTGGCCATCACCGAGACCGCCACATCCGAGTCGTGCTCGTCGACGTAGCGCTTGAGCAGCGCGCTGGAGTCGACGTAGAGGCTCATGGCCGGTCAGCCGCGGTCCTCGTCGAGGACGTCGAGTACGGAGCTCGCCGACCGGAACCGCTCGGTAGTGGTGAGACCTTCTCGCCGCGGGGCCTCGATCCATCCTTCCTCGAAGCCACGTTGCAGTGTGTCGTCCTGGGAGAACGGCACGAGGCGGACGATCGGCTTTCCCCTGTCGGTGACGATGATGTCCTCGCCTGCCGCCGCTCTGGACAGGTACTCCGACAACTTGGCCTTCAACTCTCGGATGCCTACGCTCATAAGTAACTACATTGTAGCCTGATGTGGTCACGATGGCGAGTGATCGGGGAGCGCCAGGTCAGGGGCCGGTTCGATCCGATCTTTGGCTACTCGCCGTCGGTCGGTTCGGTGTGGGGGGCTTCGTCGTCCAGTTCCAGGACCACGATATTGATCGGGCCTCGCTCGATGGCGGTGGCCCGGGCCGTACGAAGCCGGCCGAAGAGCCAAACCGCGCACTGGTCGTCGGCCTCCAGATTCTTGAGCCATTGTGAGTTCCCTCGCACGGTGGACACCAGAACCTGATCTCCCAGCCGTATGGACAGCAGCGGAACCTCTCGGACCTGCCCCGACACCCGGCCGATCGTCTCGATGACCACCGAACCTGCGCCGATGGGAAGCGGGTTGCCGATACCGGCCTTGACCATAGGGGCCACGAAGGTATTGAGGAGGCGGAAGAGTTGGGCCGTGTTGGTCATGCCCCAGTTTCACCGATTCGTGCCCGATTGCAGCCGGAGATCGCCCGAAATCAGAACGGAACCCGGCTATGAGTAATATTGACAGCTCTAGATTACCGCCCTAAGGTTCCAGGCCATGACCCGGACTACGTCTCGGACGCTGCTGGCGCCTCCTCTGTCGTCCAACTTCGACACTGCCTCCGGGCAGTTCGAGCAGAACCGGGCCGCAGTACTGGAACAGTTGGAGGTCCACACCCGGCTCCTGGCCATGGCCGCCGCCGGCGGTGGGCTCAAAGCCATGGAACGGCACCGATCCCGGGGCCGGCTTCCCATCCGGGAGCGCATCGCCAACGTGCTCGACCCCGACACCCCGTTTCTCGAGATCAGCCCCCTGGCCGGCTACGGCTCCCGGTACGCCCTGGGCGGGGGCATGGTGGTGGGCATCGGCGTCGTGGCCGGAACCGAATGCGTGATCATGGGCAACGATCCCACAGTGATGGCCGGTGCCCTCACCCCGTATGCGGTCAAGAAGTGGATGCGGGCTCTCGAGCTCGCACGGGACAATCGCATCCCCTACATCAGCTTCGTCGAGTCGGCCGGCGGCGATCTGCGGGTCAATCCGTCCAGGAAGTCGGGCGCAGACGGTGATGACAGCGCCGAGCCGGAAGAGATCCAGGCCGCGGTGGGCAGCGCCGTGGTTCCCGAACACTTCGCCGAGACCGGGCGCTTCTTCTACGAGATGATCGAGCTGTCGAAGCTCCGCATCCCAACCGTGTGTGTGGTCTTCGGCTCCTCCACCGCCGGCGGCGCCTACCAGCCCGGGCTCAGCGACTACAACATCCTGATCAAGGAACAGTCCCATGTGTTCCTGGCCGGACCGCCCCTGGTGAAGATGGCCACCGGGGAGATCAGCGACGCCGAGACCATCGGCGGTGCCCGGAAACACGCCGAGATCTCGGGGCTGGCCGAGTATCTGGCCGAGGACGAGATGGACGCCATTCGCCTGTGCCGGGAGGTCGTGTCCCATCTGAACTGGCGAAAGCCCCACAGGGGCCCCACCCTGCTCGGTGACGCCCCGGCCCACGATCCCGAGGAGCTGCTGGGGCTGGTCAGCCGTGACCTGAAACAGCCGGTGGACGTGCGGGACGTGATCGCCCGAATCGCCGACGGCTCCCGGTTCGAGGAGTTCAAGCCTCGCTACGGCCCCTCGTTGATCTGCGGTTGGGCCTCGATCCACGGTCATCCGGTGGGTGTGCTGGGCAACAACGGCGTGCTCTATCCCGACTCGGCCCAGAAGGGGGCTCACTTCATCCAGCTCTGTAACCAGATCGACCTGCCCCTGGTGTTCCTCCAGAACATCACCGGGTTCATGGTGGGTAGGGACTTCGAAGCCGACGGCATCATCAAGAAGGGGTCCCAGATGGTGAATGCGGTGGCGAACTCAACCGTGCCCCATGTGACGGTCATCATCGGTTCGTCCTACGGCGCCGGAACCTACGGGATGTCGGGCCGGGCCTTCGGCAACCGGTTCACGTTCCTGTGGCCCACGGCCAAGATCGCGGTCATGGGGCCCAAGCAGATCGCCGGGGTCATGAGCGAGGTCCGCCGGGGTCAGGCCAAACGTAAGGGGTTGACCTTCGACGAGGAGGAGGACGCCAAGCTGGTGGCGGCGGCCGAGGAGATCCAGGAGAAGGGTTCGCTGGCGTTGCGGGCCACCGGTGCCATCAGCGACGACGGCATCATCGATCCCCGGGACACCAGAACCGTGCTCGGGTTGTGCCTGAGCGTGGTCGGCAACCACCCCATCGAGGGGGCCGGGGGCTACGGGGTGTTCCGGCTGTGACCGCCAACCCTCCGGATTCGGTCGAGTCTCGCCGGGGGGCCAAACGCGGCGTCGACCGTTCGAGGTCGCCTGCTCCCATTCGAACTCTGTTGGTGGCCAACCGGGGCGAGATCACCCGCCGGGTGGTCCGCACCGCCCGGGCCATGGGTCTGCGTTGCGTGGCCGTGTATGTCGCCGCCGACCGCAACGCCCCCTTCGTGGCCGAGGCCGACACGGCGGTCGAGCTTTCCGGAGGCTCCTATCTCGACGGCTCCGCCGTCATCGCCGCCGCCCGCCGGGCCGGGGTCGACGCCGTGCACCCCGGCTACGGCTTCCTGTCGGAGAACGCCGGCTTCGCCCGGGCCGTCACCGAGGCCGGCTTGATCTGGGTCGGTCCTTCGCCCGAGGCCATCGAAGCCATGGGTGACAAGATCATGGCCAAGCGCCTGGCCGTCGAATCCGGCGTGCCGGTGCTGCCGTCATCGGATGAGCCGTCGGCCGAGGCCGCGGTCCGGATCGGCTTCCCCCTGCTGGTCAAGGCCGCGGCCGGGGGCGGGGGCAAGGGTATGAGGGTGGTGGCCGATGCCACCGAGTTCGATGAGGCGGTGGCCGCCGCCCGCCGGGAGGCCCTGAGCGGTTTCGGCCACGACCGGGTGTTCCTGGAACGCTACGTGCCCCGGTCCCGGCATGTGGAGATCCAGATCGTGGGCGACGAACACGGCACCATCGTCCACCTGGGCGAGCGGGAGTGCTCCATCCAGCGTCGGCACCAGAAGATCATCGAGGAGGCGCCGTCGGCGGTGGTCGACGCCCAGGTGCGGGAGGCAATGGGCTCGGCTGCGGTCAGTCTGGCCCGCTCGCTGGGCTACAGCTCGGCCGGGACTGTCGAGTTCCTGGTCGACGACGAGACCGGGGAGTTCTTCTTCCTCGAGGTCAATACCCGGCTCCAGGTGGAGCATCCGGTGACCGAGGCGGTGACCGGCATCGACCTGGTTCGCCAGCAGTTGCTGGTGGCGGCCGGCGAGCCGCTGGCCTTCGGTCAGGACGACATCGTCTGGTCCGGCCACGCCATCGAAGCCCGGCTCTATGCCGAGGACGCCGACAACAACTTTCTGCCCGCCACCGGCACCGTCGCCGCCTTCGAGCCGGCGCCGGAACCGGCGGTTCGGTGGGAGTCGGGGGTGGAGGCCGGCTCGGTGGTCGGGGTCGACTTCGATCCCCTGCTGGCCAAGGTCATCGCCCACGGCCCGACACGATCCGAGGCCACCGGCCGCCTGGCCCTGGCCCTGGAACGGCTGCACCTTGCTGGCCTGGTCACCAACCGGGACTTCCTGGTGTCTGTGCTGCGGGCCGACACCTTCGCCGCCGGTGACACCACCACCGACTTCATCGAACGGGTGGCCCTGTCGGGCCGCCCCGATCCCGCCGACGTCGAGATGGCGGCGGTGGTGGCGGCGATGTGGATCCAGGGCCACAACCGGGTGTGCGACGAGGTGTGGGGTCACCTCCCCTCGAACTGGCGCAACGCCGGCCTGCCCCCGGAGTGGGTGGCGCTGCGTTCCCGCTGGTCAGGAGAGCCGATCACCGTGCGTTACCGAGCCCGGCGTGATGGAACGTTTGCTGCGGTCGTCGGCGATGGTGATCCCGACGAGGTCCATGACGCGGCATCGGTGCGCTCGCTCCAGGTGGTCGATTGGCAGCCCGGCGGAATAGAGCTGGCGATGGACGGCGTGCGCCGTCGGCATCGGGTCACCGGCGACGAGACCTCGGTTCATGTCCAGGTCGATGCCACCACGGAATCGTTCCTCATCGAACCCCGGTTCCCACTGCCCGGAGCCGAGCTGCCCACCGGCGGGTTGGTGGCCCCCATGCCCGGTGTGGTCAGCGATGTTCGCTGCTCGGTTGGCGAAGAGGTGGAAGCTGGTCGCGTTCTGGTCGTGCTCGAGGCCATGAAGATGGAGAACCACATCCGGGCACCGTTCGCCGGAACCGTGATCGACGTCCCGGTCTCGGTCGGCCAACAGGTCGACAACGGCGCCCTCCTCGTCACGATCGAGAATGCCGATGGTCTCGAGTGATGCCATGGCATCGTTTGTCGAGGGATGGCGGCGCCACGATGTTGCCGGGGTGCCGGTGCAACAGCCGGCGAAGCGATGGAGCTGCATGTGTTACTCTCGTTCCGCCAACCGAACCGAAGCGAGGGAACAGAACATGGCCCATGGAAACGTGGAACTGATTGAACGGGCGTACGCGGCTTTTGCTGCCGGCGACCTCGAGACCATCTTGTCACTGTGGACCGACGACGGCGTCTGGCATACTGGCGGCAACAATGCCCAGGCCGGCGATCACGAGGGCAAGGAAGGAGTCGCCGGATACCTCGGAGCCGTTGCCCAGAGCAGCGGCGGGACATTCAGGGCCGAGCTGCAGAACGTACTGGCCGACGACACGAACGGCTACAGCCTGCACAAGGCGACGGCCACGGTCGACGGCGAGGCTGTCGAAGTCTGGTCGGTACTCGGCTACCGATTCGTCGACGGCAAGATTACCGAGATCTGGACGTTCGATTTCGACCAGGACACATCCGACCGGATACTGGGCGGCTGACACGCCGAGTCCGACGACCGGCACGGAACCCGAACCGGGCGAACCGTCCGCCGACACAACACCACCCATGGAGATCCACGGATGGAGGGTTACGGTCCGGCCGGCGGTAGCCAGTCCTGCCGGTAGTTGCCGTAGACGTTCCAGATGATCCAGCCCGCACCCCGCTTCTCGGCCTCGGCGATCTGGGCCAGGACCTGGGGTCCGTTGTAGTAGAAGCCCTGGATCCACGGTCGCATCAGGGTGCCGTCGGCCATCTTGGGTTCGGCTATGTCCAGGGCATGGGCCACCACCGGACCGGGGTGGTCGTTGGGGTCGTCGTAACCGATCCAGCCCGGGCCGTAGTGGCTGGGATAGAGCATCGGGCTGACGGCGTCGACCACCGGGGTGACGGTCTCCACTCGCTGGCCGATGCCCTCGTCGGTGACGCTGGCGGTGATGATGCCGAAGATGGCGGCCGATACCGCACAGCCTTCGGCGTGGAGCTGGTCCCGGGCCTCGGCCAGGAAGCCGGCCACCGCCTCGGTGCGCTCATCCTGGGATGTGGAAATACGCCCGGCCGCCTTGGCCTGCTGGGCAGTACGGCCGTCGGGGAAACGAACGTAGTCGAACTGGATCTCGTCGAACCCAAGGCCGCAGGCTTCGACCGCCAGACCAAGCGGGTAGTCCCAGTTGGCTTCGTCGGCGATGCTCATCCAGGTTCCGCCCAGTCTGTTCTCGGGCCGGGCTCGGGCCCAGTGATCGTCTTCGA
>JAHEJM010000126.1 GCA_024638815.1 Acidimicrobiales bacterium
CGGTCCTCACACCACCAACCCCGGACCTCACACCGCTGACCCCCGAACCCACACCACCAACCCCGGTCCTCACACCACCAACCCCGGACCTCACACCGCTGACCCCCGAACCCACACCGACGACCGCATCAAAGCCCGACCGGCCACATCGACAGAACCTCGAGCAACCCGTACCACCCCGCCCGATGACCGTTTGGGCCTCGGCCCCCGACCCCGACCCGACGGCCGACGAGACCGCGACCGGGCTCGACTCTGCCCCACCCACGGACGAGTCCGAACCGAGACCGGCTCACCACGAGCCGCCCTCCGCCCGGCCGACCAGGAGCAATCGATCGGCGGTTGCCGAACAGCAGGCCATGGACGCCTTCTTTGGTCCCGAACCGACAGCGATCGACGAGTCATGGGCCCGTGATGAGCCGGCCGATGACGACTCGGTCGTGAAACCCGAACACCTCGAGCCTGATCTGGATTCCGCCTGGGATGAGGGATTCCTCGAGCAGTCGATCCACGAACGGCCCATCTACCCCGAATCCTTCGTATCCGAGGACGGCGCCGAGGAGTCCATCGACCCGACCTACACCGATCTCCCTGTCGATGGTGCCGAATCCACGGGCAAGTCGCTCGACGCGGTGGCAGCCGAGACCAGAGCGGCGCTGGCGGCCCTGCTGGAAGAGGCACCGCCCGACGTCGGGCCCATCCGGGGCTCCGACTCCGACGATGCAACACCGGCAACGTCGAGCGAGGCACCGTCGCAGGACGACATCGACGATCCGGAAGCGGCGTTGCAGATCGACGCCGGAGTCGAACTTCGGGATGAACGGCTCGACGAGACGGCCGACTACTCGGGATTCGAGATCGCTCCCCCCGCCCCTGACGACCCGCAGATGCCGACAGCCGATGCCCGGGATACAACTCCGTGGCCCCAGCTGTCGGAACCTCCGGCCCTGGTCAGCGAGGCCGACTTCGAACCCCTACTGCAACGATTCCGGAGGCTCGGAGAAGGCCGTGCGGTGAGCCTGGTCTGTCTTGGTGAGACCGGTCGAGGCGCGTCGCTGGCCATCGGTTTCGGACTGACCGATGAACTCCAGTCGCGGGGGATCAAGGTACTGGTGGTCGACATGCTGCTGGAGGAACCGGCGATCGACCGGCTGCTCGGTCTCTCACCCCGACCCGGCCTGCTCGACATTCTGGCCGAGCAGGCCACGCTGGACGAGGGCGCCCGCGGCATCACCGGCCTGGGAACACTGCGGGCTCTGACCGTGGGCCACCTGGATGATCTGGCCGACCGCAGACGCACCAATGAGCTGATCAACGGTTGGAGCATGCAGCAGCTGCTCGACGACGCCGGCACCGACTATGACGCAACCGTCATCATCGGTGGCACGCTGGACGACGCTCGCCGACTGAGCCTGGTGCTGCAGCAGACCGACGGTATCGTGATCGGAACCGAACAGATCGTGGGCGAGCCGGCCGGGTCGGGTCTGGACGCCAACTTGGCCGGGCTCCCGGCCGAGGTCCTGGCTCTCATCTCGGTCGACGCCGCGTTTGCCGCCAACGATGTGGCCACCAGCGGTGCCCCGAGCATGTGACGTGGTCACCACCGCCGGCGACCCGCTTGTTCAGGAGCAGCCGACGCAGGCCCCCACCCCACCGGTCTCCGACGACAGTCGTCTGGCCGCCGTCGTTCTAGCCGGCTACCCGCTGGCCAGAGCCCTCGGCCTGGGCCCCGCAGTGTTCGTGGTTGCCGTCTGTTTCATGGCCCTGTGGCCGATGTGCCACCGCCCACTGCTGATACCTCCCGGGCGATCCTCTTCGCCCTCTTCCTCGTTCCGGTCCTGACATCCGTCGTCCAGGTCAACTCACCGGGACGGATCGGGACCGGGGTGCTGCGAACCAGTTGGTATGCCTCGGCGTTGATCATGTGGGTGTATCTCGCCCGCCAGACCAGCGTGAAGGCCCGGCGTCTGATCATCCACTCACTCATCGCCGCCTGGGTCATGACCGTGGCCGGTGGCCTGGCCGCCAATGTCGCCCCCGACCTGTCCTGGTCCACCCCGCTGTCGTTTGTCCTCCCCGGTGTGATTGCCGATGACGAGTCCGTGAGGGATCTTCTCGAGCCCCGGCTGGCCGACATCCAGATCTTCCACCCCGACATCCGGCTCAACCGGCCGGCCGCCCCCTGTGCCTACACCAACGCCTGGGGTTCAAGCCTGGCCTTGCTCACCCTGTTCCTGTTGGCTCACGGCTACGTGGCGGCCGCCCTCTATGTCGGCTTCTTCATGCTGGCCTCGTCCGGGCCCGAGGCCGGGATCCGGGACGGCACTGGGCCAAGGTGGCGCTGGGAATCGGGCTGCTCCAGATCCCGATCTACGGCCATCTGCCGACCCAGCTGTTCGTGATGATCACGGCCGCCGCCGTGGCCGCCTGGCCTGCCCACGCCCTCTCCGGTGAGCCGCACGTCGAATCGAGTCGATGATGACCGCCGCCTGGATCACGAGCCAGGCATCGTCTCCGTCACGTGACACAGGGACCGGGGCCGGGACCGACACGGCCACCGGCACATGAGTCGACGGCGGAGCCGGTTCCCGCTTCCGGGCCGAACACGACCGGAGCGAGCGCTCCAGGTTCCATTCCGCGGCGCGGGGCTCGGCCCTCAATCTGGCGGGCGGAGTCGCACTTCCACCAGGTGATGGTGGTCCAGCCCGAGGCCTTCTACCGCCACCCGAACAAGGTGTTGGCTCGGGTGACCGATTGGGTCGGACTGCCCCCGGTCGGACTGAAGCGAGCCGACAACCGCAACGGCCATCGCTATCGGCCCATGGACCATGCCATGCGCCAACACCTGATCGGCATCTACCGGGAACCCAACGAACGGCTGTACAAGCTGCTGGGTGAACGCTACGACTGGCTGTCCTGACCGGGGACGCCGGCCGAGGGGGCAACAACCACTCGATCCCCGGCCACGGCGACCCCCTCGGCTCGCAGCAGCGCGGCCTGGCGTTCGACCCCGTGGGGGATCAGGCGACCGGTAGCGGTCACGACCCGCCACCACGACAGCCCGTCGACCCGCCTCAGCACACCGCCGACAGCCCGAGCCGCCCCCGGATATCCGGCCTCGGCCGCCACCTCGCCGTAGCTCACCACATCCCCGGGTTCGGTGGCCTCGATCACGGCGACGACGGCGGCCTCGAACGGGGTCAGAGTGCGATGGTCGAGTTCGGAGGACATCGAGGGGGCCTCATCCTCCGACACGTCGATGGCGGCCATGATCCGTCTCGTTCACAACCCGTCAGTGATCGGGATTGTTCTCGGCCCACCAGGCATCGAGTCGGGCCCGGATCTCTTCGTCGGGAAGCACACCGTGGGCCCGCTTGACCGCCAGAAGGTGCTCCAGGGCCTTGCCCACCATAGGACCGCCCGGTATTCCCAGCTGTTCCATCACCGCTCGACCGTCGAGCTGGGGCCGTTCGGCCGCCTGCCGATCCTGTCGGGCCAGCTCGAGGATGCGCTGCTCGAGGTCGTCCATGAGTTGCTGGAGCCGCTGAGCCTTGGCCCGGTTCCTGGTCGTGCAGTCACAACGGATGAGTTCGTTGAGGTCGCCCAACAGATGTCCGGCATCCCGGGCATAGCGGCGAACGGCGGAATCGGACCAGCCGTCGCCGTAGCCCTTGAATCGGCCCGACATGCGAACCAGCTGGACCACATCGGATACCAGCTCCCTGTCATAGCCCAGGTCGCGGAGTCGGGTGCGGGTCATCTTGGCCCCCACCGCCTCGTGGTGGCGGAAGGTGACACCCTCTCGAGGGTGGATCTTCCGGGTGGCCGGCTTGCCGACATCGTGAAACAGGGCGGCCAGGCGAAGCCGCAGACGAGGACCGGTCTTGGCCGTCACGGCGATGGTGTGAGCCAACACATCCTTGTGGCGATGAATCGGGTCCTGCTCCAACCGGAGCGCCGGCAGTTCGGGAATGAGCAGCTCGGTGACGCCCAGGTCGTAGGCCTGCCACAGACCGTCGGTGGGATCGGTGGCGAGCAGTATCGACTCCAGCAATTCCCTGCGATAGTCGGGGTCGACTTCAACCGAGCTCGGATCGATGGTGGTCAGGTCGATGGCGGTCATAGCGTACATCCAGGGTAGAGGCTGGTTGTGGCCCCAACCGACCGATACGACCGAATCGCCCGGTGGCGCGACCTCGGCCGGGGCCGAAGCGTCCTAGACCCGTGGTTGCTCGATCATTCAACATTGCGGCAAGTTTCAGGAACGTTCGGCCGCCGGCCGAACTTCAGGCGGCGGCCGCCGTCCCGCCGCACGTACACTCACGGAAAGGACTTCGCCCATGAGCCTCGATGTTGCCACCACCGCCGCCCTGGCCGCCTGCGCCGGTCACCACCACCGTCATCCTCGGAGCCGGCCGTGAATCGTTTTGGCCAGGGAGTGATCATCGGCGGGTTCGTCGTGGTTCTGATGACCATGGCCGCGGCAATGGATTGGATCTCACTGCCCGGGCCCTCCCTGCCCGGGCTGGGCAAGGTCAGCGTCGACGTCCAGCTTCCGGAAGAGGCCAGGATCGTCGACGTCGAAGCCATCAACCTCGATTGCCGGGCCCGGATCCACGCCGAAATACCGGTCGAAGGTAGTCGTCAGCGGGAGGCCCTGGGCGTGATCTACCGGACCGACCGCATCTCGTTGACCGCCGTGGGCGACATCGATACCTGTGTCGACGGTTCGGCGGCCACGGTGGAACACAGGCCCGACGGCTCGACCGAGGTGGTCATACCCGGTGAGTCGATACAGTTCGTGCGACCCCGGGTCGACACGGTGAGGACGGCCGACAGCGTGCAGGTCGATCGTGACCTGGTGGGCAAGATCTCCGACGCCTTCCCCTGGGTGGACGACGATCTCGGGCTCACTCCCCTGGCCTACGCCTACGCCCAGAACGTGATCGGCAGCAGCCAGTGCATGAGGGCCGCCTACCAGGTGACCGAGGAGATCCTCATCGAGGCCTATCGGGAACAGATCATCGAGCAGGGGGCCGACGCCGACTCCTTGATCGTTCGGGTCGATGGCGAACCGGCCTTCAGCGATCCTCCTCCCATCGAGAACGGGGACGTCGAGCTGCGGGTGTCGGGCGACCGGGTCACGTGTGAGGCCACCGGCGATCTCGGTGGTGTGTCCAGGGAGTCGGACCTCTAGGAACCGCGCCGCCGGGATCGAATCGGAGCGACGTGAAGGTAATCGTGAAGGTACGGGATCCGATTCGATAGATTTGGCGCCATGGCCGAGACCGACAAGAGCGACGCACCAAGCCCGGAATCGGGTGACGCCGGCAATCGACCGACCGAGACCCGGCCGGCGATCGTTGGAGCCTGGGATCTGGTGGACGGGGCCAAGGAGGACCTGGAGAACCTGACGCCGGACCAGGTCAGAAGCGAGCTCGAGGCCGTCGGCCCCAGCGGTGCCGGGACCCCGTCCACGGTTGTCGTCGACATCCGGGACCATCGTGAGCTCTATCTCAAAGGCAAGATCCCGGGAGCAGTGCACGCCCCTCGGGGCATGCTGGAGTTCTGGGTCGACCCGGCCTCGGAGTATCACCGCCCGGTGTTCGACCCGTCCCGGCGCTACATCCTGTACTGCGCAGGCGGAGGCCGTTCGGCCCTGGCGGCCAAGGCCATGAAGGACATGGGCTATCCCGACGTGGCCCATCTTGACACCGGCTTCGGGGGCTGGGAGGAAGCCGGCTACGAGATCGAGGACGCCAAGGCCGACTCCAAGTGGATCCCGCGCCCGGAGTGAGTCGGACCGAGTAGGCCGGCCCCGCTGCTACGGGGCACCGATGATGAACACCACTGAGCCGTCGTTGTCGTAGTCCTCACCGGGAATCAGGAGGCCGTCGGAGTCGGACTCGTCGGCCATCGGCACGCCGTCGCATCCCAACGCTTCAACGGCGTAGCGCCCGGCGGCCAACCTCATCGTCTGGGCCTGACCGTTGCCGAGCACCGTGCCCGGTATCAGCTCGTTGACCCCGACCTGACGGCTCATGGCCAGGGGGTTGAGGGACAGGGAGCAGACATCGGCTCCCGAGTTGTTGACCCAGGCCACGTCGTAGACATCGGCCAGCGTCGAGGTGATCTCGAACGCCTCGGCGAACACCAATTCACGATCGATGAAGAACCCTACCTCGTAGACCCCGGTCGTCAAACCATCCTCGTCCTCGGCACACAACCAGAAATTCACGCCCTCGGGGCCGTAGTTCCAGAGCTGGTTGTAGATGCCGAAGTCGACGATGGTCTCGCCGTCCTTCGACCACACGCTGTCCCAGGCCGCCCCGTCGGGGATGCCGCTCCAGTCGACGAAGAGGCACAGCTCGCGGATGCCCTCGGTGGCGGTCACGATGGTGTCGACCGGCCTGTCGTCGGTCACCCCGGTGCTGAACCGGGGATGACCGATCTTGATGTCGCTCCGGTCCACATCCACGGTGGAGCGGGGGGTCGAGCGGGCCTCGGCCAGCAGGTCCAGAGCCAGGTTGATGGGCCGGATGCCGTTGAGAAAGCCGCCGACGGGCACACAGACGTCGTCGCCGTCGACCCGGCCGTCGTCGTTGGTGTCGTCCAACTCCCGGCAGTCGACGGCCGGGCCCGATTCACTGGCCCGGGCCCGGGTGGGGATGCCGATCACCTGGCCCGCCGTGTTCACGGCCAGACCGCCGCTGTTGCCGGCGGAGATGGCGGCGTCGGTCTTGATGAGAGCTCGGCGACCGACCCCGACCTGAGAGGTGAAACCGCTGACGGTGCCGGCGGTGGAGGTGATGGTGTCACCACCGATGACCGGGTAACCGAAGATTCGGATGCCGTCGCCGAGGTCCACGAGGTCGCTGTCGCCCAGTGTCACCACCGGGAATTCCGGGGCAACGACGTTGTCGTTGTCCTCGTCGAGCCAGCCGGTGACACGGAGCACGGCCAGATCGATCACATCGTCCACGGCGACGACATCGGCCACATACAGCAGCTCGGGCGGGTTGCTGATGTCGTCGGTCTTCGCCACACCGATGGTGGTGAAGCGGCATTCCTCGGTGGGTACCACCACATGGGCGTTGGTCAGAATGGTTCCGGCCGCCTCCACGAAAAAGCCGGAGCCGGCGCACACCGGCTCAACGTTGCCATCCAGTCCGATGAGCTGCACGGTGGCTTCGGCCAGTTGGGCCGGGGACTGGGCCGGCACCGGGCCGGCAATGTCCAGATCGGGGGCGGAGATCGTGGTCGAGGACTCGGCGGCGGCGGCTTCGGTGGCCACATCGCCGCTCCCGTTGCGGCCCAGTAGGTAGCCGACCATGCCCAGGATGGCACAACACACCAACATGCCGGCCACCACCAATCCTCTGGCTTCGGTGTCGAAGCTGACCTGGATGCCGGCGAGGCTCAGCTTGGGCGAATCGGAGGCTCTCGGTTCGGTCTCGAAGCGGGCCGGGAGCCGGCGGCCACCATGGCCGGGAGCCGGAACCATGATCTGCTCGGAAACCTCGTGGATCTCGACCCGTTGCGGTTCGGCCGGAGTGGAGCCGATCTCGGTCGGCAGGTGGGTGGGCGACCGGCGCTCCGAGGACTGGACCGGAGGTGGACTGGGCACCTTGGCCGGCGGCGGTTCCGGCTGCCGGGTCGACGGCCGGACGGCTCCCTTGGGGGCGACGGCCCGTTCCCGGCCCGGTGAGCCCTGACGGTTACGGTGACGGCCGACGAGCCGTCCGAGACGGTCGGGGGGAGTGCCCAGGTTGAAGACCGGCAGCCGGCGGGTTTCCCGAGCCGGGTCCGGTTCGCCTCCCCGCATGTCCTCCCACTCGTCGAGCCAGGCACCGACATCGGCCACGGCGGGAGCATCGACGTCGGCCACGTCGTCAGGGCCGTCGGACGAGTCGGCACCGCCGGACCCGAACGCCGACGCATCGCCGGCACCACGTTTGTCGTCGAACTGATCGGACATCAATCACCACGCGGACGTCGGTGGGAACGTCGGACACCGGAGCTACCGCAGAACTCAGGCTAGCGGTCACCATTGACCATTGATGGCTCACTGAGGAGGGATACCCGCCACCAAGAGCCGGCCGGGCAGGGCCCGGACCACAGCTTCCACCGCTGTGTCGCCACCGGCGTCCTGGGAGCCGGTGGCGGCTGCCGCCGATCGTAGCTGCTCCCCGTCGGCCCACAGCGGTTCGGTGGTGGTGACCGACAGCCGTCGACAGCGACGTACGGTCACCGCGTCGTGCTCGATGTGCCGACCGTTGAACACCCGGGGCAGGACCCGGGCGAAGGTCAAGGTGGCGACGTCGGCCACGAGGACAACGTCGAGCAGGCCGTCGCGGAACGAGGCATCGGGGCACACGGCCATGCCGCCACCGAAATACCGGGTGTTACCAACGGCGACCAGAAGGGAGTCGAGTTCGGTCGGGGGTTCATCATCGAAGCCCAGCCGGTAGTGCCCGGTCTGCAGGTCCAGCATCTCGGCCAGCGTGGCCACGGTGTAACGGCGGCCGCCGCTCGGAAATCGCATGGCGTTGGCCCTGGCATTGACCCGACCGGAGAAGCCGCAGGTCAAGACGGTGGCCGCCATTTGGGTCGCCATGGCGGGCCGGCTCGGGTAGTCGATGGCGATCACATCGACCGATGTCACGCTGTCCGACAGGGCGGCGGCCACGGCCTGGGCCCGTTTGGTGGGCAGACCGAGGCCCCGACAGAAGTCGTTGCCGGTCCCCAGTGGCACGATGCCCACCACCATTCGGTCGACCTCCCGCTCATCGTCTCGTTGCTCCACCAACGCCGGCAGGGCCAGATGGACAAGACCGTCGCCCCCGGCCAGGATAAGTCGCTGGACCTGATTGGCCCGCAGCTCGCCGATCAGACCGTGAACCCGGTCCGGGCCATCGAGGCGATGAAGGTCCACCGTGCATCCGGCATCGGCCAGTTCGGCCACCACCGATCGAGCCCGACCCGAGCCCCGATTACCACCGGCGGCGGGGTTGATCACTACCGAGACCCGCTTGGCCTCATGCCTGGCTCCCACCCGGCAGATGCTAGCCCGCCGAACGCACAGGCACCTCGAACCGAGGCCTTGTGCGCTCGGGGCTATCGCCTGCGGCGTTCCAGAAAGGCGGTCATGCGCTGGTACTTGTCGTCGCTCTCGAACAGCAGGGCCTGGGCCGCCACATCGAACCCGGTGGTGGCCGGCCGGTGTTGTCGCAGTGCCAGCTTGGTGAGTTCCAGCGCTCGCCATGAGCGCCGGCCGACCGACTCGGCCAGGTCGACCGCAGCATCGACCAGATGCTCCGATTGGTGAATCTCGTCGACCAGACCGGAGGCCAGGGCGTCGTCGGCGTCCAGCACGGCCCCGGTATAGAGCATGCGCCGGGCCACACCGATCCCGACCAATTGGGCCAGACGCCAGTTCCCACCGGCACCGGCCAGAATCCCGAGATTGAGTTCCGGTTGGGCAAAGCGGGCGGCCGGACTGCAGAGGCGCAGGTCGCAGGCCAGGGCCAGCTCGCAGCCTCCCCCGTAGGCCGGGCCGTCGACGGCGGCGATGGTAGGCCAACGGTGGGCCTCGAGGCGTTCGAACAACCCGGCGTTGATGGACCGAAGGGCGTCGTCGGCATCACGATCCCGGAGTTCGCCGATGTCGGCCCCCGACACGAACATGCCGGGGGTGATCGAATGCAGGATCATGACGGCGGGATCGTCCCGCGCCGCCTCCCGCAGGACATCGTCGATCTCGTCGACCATGGCTTCATCCAGGGCGTTTCGCTTCTCCGGCCGGTCCAGCCCGACCAGCAGCACGCCGGGCCGGCGATCGAGCGCTAGGAGTCCCATCGGTGGAAGCCCTCTCCCGTTTTCTTGCCCAGCTTCCCCGCCGCAACCATGTCCCTCAGCAGCTGCGGTGGTTCGAACCGCTCACCGAGGGTGGAGGCCAGATACTCGGCGATGCCGAGCCGGACGTCGAGGCCGACCAGGTCGGTCAGGGCCAGGGGCCCGATGGGGTGCTTGTAGCCGAGGGTCATGGCCCGGTCGATGTCGTCGGCCGACGCCACCGCCGATTCCAGCATGCGGATGGCCTCCAACCCGAGGGCCAGCCCCAGGCGGGATGTGGCGAATCCGGGCGAGTCCCTGACCACGATCGGCGTCTTCGACAGCCGCCCGGCCCAGGCCACGGCGGCGGCCACCGTGTCGTCGCCGGTGTGTTCTCCGGTGACGATCTCGATCAGTTCGGATCGAGGCACCGGATTAAAGAAGTGCAGGCCGCAGAACCGCTCGGGACGCTCCACCACCTGCGCCATCTCGGTGATGGACAGCGAGCTGGTGTTGGAACCGAGAAGGCAGCCCGTGTACTGCCGGGACAGCTCGGCCAGCAGCGGCATCTTCAGGTTCATGATCTCGGGGACGGCCTCGACCACCAGGTCGACCGGCCCGGGCGGCCGTTCGGTGCCCACCGAGAGACGTTCACCCACTGCCGCCGCCGCGGCCTCGGGGTCGTCGTATGTGCGGTGGGCCCGACGAAGTCCCTCGATAATGCGGGCCAGTGCCGCCTCGGCCGCCTCGGGGCTCGACTCGGCCACGGTCACCGCCACTCCCGACTGGGCCAGGACCTGGGCGATGCCGGCACCCATGGTGCCACCGCCGATGACCACGGCGGTGGCCGGAGGCCGGACCTCCTCGGCCTCGGACGGATTCTCCCCCTCGCTCGCGCCGGTAGTCACTACAGCTTCACGTACTCGAAATCGACCGGCTTCCGGTGGATACCCGACGACGGGGGTGCCAGCCAGCCTGCCATCCTTCCCGGCTCGGTCACGCCGACCATCAGCGACTTCACGTGGGCCCGATCCTCGTCGGTGGGAAGCCAGCGGGCGGCCGAGGCCTGCCATTCGTCGTCGCTCAGCAGGCGACCGTCGGGTGAGACATCGTGACCCTTGAACGTGCCGACGTTGCGGTGGAAGCCGACGTTCGGCAGTTCCAGGGTGACATCGACTCCGGCCTCGGCCAGGGTGCGGTTCCACCGGTCGAGGCCCTTCTGGCAGTCGTCCCGGTAGTCGTCACGTAACGTTTCGTTCAGGGCGGCCAACTGGGTCACCTCGAGATCGGTGATCTTGCGGGTGCCGAAGCCGTCGTCGTCCACATGGGGCACGGTGCGATGGATGGACTTGAGCTGGTGATCGTCGTCTCGTCGCTCCTCCTGGAACCGGCCCTTGAGCCCGGCGGCGAAGTAGTTGGCGGCGTTGGTCGAGGTTTCTGCCCCGAACAGATCGAGCGACACCGAGTAGTGGAAGTTGATGTACTTCTGGATCAGATCGAGGTTGACGCCACCATGGGGATGTACGTCATCGGTGTCCTGCTCCTTCATCAATTCGATGGTGCGCTCCACCACCCGGCCCACGCCGGTCGACCCCACGAACATGTGGTGGGCCTCTTCTTTCAACATGAAGTCACAGGTGCGGCTCAGCGGATCGAACGCCGACTCCCGGAGCGAGGCCAGCTGGTACTTGCCGTCACGGTCGGTGAAGTAGGTGAACATGTAGAACGACAACCAGTCCGGGGTCTCCTCGTTGAAGGCACCGAGGATGCGGGGGTTGTCGGGATCGCCGGAGTGACGCTCCAGCATCTCGTCGGCCTCGTCACGGCCGTCCCGGCCGAAGTAGCGGTGGAGCAGGTAGACCATGGCCCACAGATGACGACCCTCCTCCACGTTCACCTGAAACAGGTTGCGCATGTCGTACAGCGACGGCGCAGTGAGCGACAGATGGCGCTGCTGTTCCACCGATGCCGGCTCGGTGTCGCCCTGGACCACGATGAGGCGGCGCAGGTCCGACCGGTACTCGCCCGGCAC
>JAHEJM010000127.1 GCA_024638815.1 Acidimicrobiales bacterium
CGGCAGACGACGAAGACCCAATCCTCGTCGGGGTCGATGCCGATGTCGGCGTATTCGGTGTCGGTGCGAGCTTTGATGCCCGTGTACTCCCGGTACCTGGCGTCGACTTCCCGTTTGGTCATGCCGTTCCAGCTGCACTTGCTCAACCACGACGGCGCCCCCGGCCCGGTCACGCTCTCGCCGGCCTGTGTCGCGGTCAACTGAACACTTGAACGGCCATCGGGAGTGACCGTTGCGTTGGACTCGCTTCCGGTGAGTTCGTCGGCCGCAGCACCTGCCATATTTGCCAGAGTTGTAGCCAAGAGGAGGAGTGTCGCTCCGATTAGTTTCACGGGTCGCATTCTTGGTCACCGCCTGAATAGAAGTCCGAAATAAACCATTTCCCGTCGACCTGTGCATATCGGAGTTCGACAAGCTGATGCTTCTCGTCAGGAGGTATCAGGACCGTCCCGTTCGAGGCAAAGAGCGTTCCACGGCCCAAATAGCAGTCAATCACCGAGGCGGAATCGCCCTCTATCGTGATACTGCGGATATTCGATTCACCACCAGGGTTGACAGCGTATTCGCCCCGGCTTTGTCGCTCAGTGCGAGATTCAACGGCTCGCGTTAGTAGAGGATCGACCGCAACGGATCTCAGCTGTTCGATCTGATCTTCAAGCGAGACCTCGCGGTCATCACGCGCAGCAAACTCGACCAGATAAAGCCCATGAACCTCCCGAATTGCGGCTTCGTCGTCGGGGGTGGTGGGGGTGCTCTCGGTCGTGGTTGATTCGGTGGTTGTCGTCGTCGATGCGGTTGTCGTGGCCGACTCGGTGGTGGTGGAGTCGACGGTGATCTCGTCGCCGGAGTCGCTACAGCCGGCGGCCAGGGCACCCAGCGCCCCAATCCCTACGGCCGCGGCAACGACCACCGCCGTCAATGTCCGCCTGGTGGGATGCGCCATGGAGTCTCCCCCGAATCGCCGCCGTCGCCTCCGATCACACGAGAGCATAGTCTCGTTCACTCCAACCCCGCGCCACCCCCGCCGTGACGCCCCACACGACAAAAGTCGCACCAACGCTGTCGCCGAGGACAACCACAGCCGCCGGCCGTGACAAGCTGGAACCCACATCGAAGGGAGCAGCCATGGCCTACAACGCGGAATTGGCAGAGCGGATTCGCCACATGCTGGCCGAGGCCGAGGTGGCCGACCGAACCAGGGAACAGAAGATGTTCGGCGGGTTGTCGTTCCTTCGCTTCTGGATCGACGCTGCCCTCCGTCACAACACCGGCCGGCAACACGACGGCTGAGCCGAGTCACTCCATCGGATCGAGCAGGCATTCGAGACCCCGCCTGCGTTTGGCGACGGTATCGGCGGCCTTTGACGCCGAGCCCCAGAGGGCCGACCGTCGGGGCCCAGCCATCGCGCTACCCCTGCGGTGCGGTGGCGGCCACCGTGACCACCTGGCGTCGCCCGAGGTCGTGGTTGGTGACCTCGACCGGCGTGAAACCGCGGGAGCGCAGCATGCCGGCGAAGGTGTGGGCCTGCTGAGGAGTCCAGCCGTGGCTCGCGTTCCCGGTGGCGCCGGGAGCGGCCTGTTTCTCCAGGGCAATGAACGTGGCACCGGGACGGAGGACCCGCTCCACCTCGTCCATCCCCGCCTCCAACTCCGGCCAGTGGTGCACGGTGGCCAGCGACCAGCACACATCGAACGACGCATCGGGCAGCCGCATGTCCTCGGCTCCGGCTCGCACCCAGGTGATCTCACCGGCCGGTCGCCGGAGCCGCGTGAGCAGCCGGGCGAGGCGTAGCATCGGTTCGGACGGGTCCAGGCCGGTCACCCGGGCCCCCCGCTTGGCGGCGACCCGGACGGCGGTGCCCGGCCCACAGCCGATGTCAACGACCCGGTCGGCGGCGTCCACGTCGGCCATGTCGGCCACCAGCCGAGCATCCCGGGTGCGTCCGGTCACCATCGTCAACCCGGCGATGTAGCCGAACAACCCGGTGAACTGCGGATAATCGGCGTGATGGTTGGGAGGGAGGTCGGCCACGCTACCCGACCCGGCCGGGATCAGCCAGCCCCGAGGCCAGTGCCGCTCCAAGCACCGGATACAGCGGCATGATCGGCACCAGAGTGGCCTGGAAGGCGTGGTAGACGTCGGGTTTTCCCGGCCACACCGTCTCGACCGGCTGGTTCTCCTCATCCAGCTGATGGCGCCACGAGCCGTTCTCATGATCCAGCAGGAACGTGGCCGCATAGTCCCACCACCGGCGGTACAGCTCGGCGTAGCGCTCCTGGCCGGTCTCGTGAAACAGCACGGCTGCCGCCCCGATGGCCTCGGCCGTCACCCAGTGGAGCCGATCGGACACGACCGGGTTGCCGTCCCAATCGGTGGTGTAGACGAAACCGGGCCGACCATCGGGCGCCCAGCCGTCGGCGGCGGCCCGATCGAACAGGGCGCAGGCGGCGTCGACCAAACCATGGTCGTCGGCCTCCAGCAGCCCGTTGGCCAGATGGAGCATCAGCCGGGACCATTCGAACCCGTGACCGGGGGTGGCCCCGAACGGCCGGAACTGATCGGCAGGGTGATTGAGATTGAACTGGAGCATCGGCGCCCACGTCTCGTCGTAATGCTCCGGGATCCGCCACTGGTTGGCCCCGGCCTGGCCGGCCACGAACTCGGCAATGTGGAGGGCCCGATCCAACCACTGCCGCTCATCGCTCACGCCGGCGGCGGCCAGCATCGCCTCCACCGCATGCATGTTGGAGTTGATACCCCGGTAGGGGTCGCAGTGCTCGAAGTTGGTGTCCCACCGGTCCACGCACAGCCCGGTCGAGTCGTCCCAGAACCGGTCGAGCAGGGTGTCGGCCGCCTCCTGGTACAGCCCATCGGCCCCGTCGAGTTCGGCCTGCACCGCGGTCGATGCCGCCAGCAGCACAAAGACGTGGTCGTAGCACAGCTTGCCCTGCTCCGGGCCGTTCACCGTCATGGCCGAGTACCAGCCGCCGTGGCGGTCATCATGGAGCGGACCGGTGAGCCCCGACATCGCCCTGGCCGCCAGGGTCGCACAACCGGGCACACCGAGCAGAGAACCCAGCGAATAGACGTAGGTCATGCGGGCCGTGATCCAGGTATGAATCGGTTCCGACTCGACGGGCCGCCCCTGCTCATCGAGCCAGAGCGCACCGTCACCGTCCCTCGGTGACCGTCGCCCGAACAACAGCAACTGGCCGGCATGGTTGAGGAGCCAGTTGCGATGGGTTCGCAGTTCCAGCCAGTTCGAGCTCACCCCGTCCAGGATAGACCAAGGAGATCCGGGGCTTTCCCCGAAGCTCCGGCCGGGGCCGTGCTCGACGACCGCCTGCGGTTCAGAGTACGCCGCCGCCGAAGTCCCTGGGAGAGGCCGATGATCTGCGCCCGTTCGGTGTGGGTTCACCGGGCCAGCGAACTGCCCCAGAGATATCGAGAGACCGGGGCGGAGTGAAGTAGAATTCGGTCATGGCGGACTCCGGCTTCGACCTCATGCCCGGTGAGCGGCTTGTGCTGTTCTCCAATCCTCACTGGTGGTATTTCTGGAAGCAGGTCCTCAGCGGGATCGGGGTGCTCATCCTGTTCGTGCTTGCCACGTGGGCGAGCGGCGGCCTGGCAACCGTGCTGCTCTGGCTGACCGCTCTGGTGTTCATCGGGTGGCTCGCCGACGTCGTCTACGAGTTCGTCCAGTGGCGGACCAGCCGCTTCGCCGTCACCGATCAGCGGGTCGCGTACCAGTCCGGCTTCTTCCGGCGCCAGGGCGTGTCGATCCCGCTCAACCGGATCAACAACGTGAACTTCGAGCAGAGTTTCATCGCCCGCCTGACCGGGAACGGTATCGTCACCATCGAGTCGGCCGGGGAGACCGGCGACTCGGTGTTCGAGAACATTCCCGACCCGAACAACGTGCGGACCGTGATCTTCCAGCAGGTCGAGGCGGCTGAAACCGCCGACTCCGATCGCGACGCCGCGGCGATCGCCCGTGCGATGCGCGACGACACCACCGCCGGCGCCGGGGCCACGGCGTCGGTCGAGGACCGCCTCGCCCAGCTCGAACGGCTCCGCGAGGCGGGAGCGATCTCCGAACAGGAGTACGCGCAGAAGCGCAGCGACATCCTCGGGAGCCTCTGACAGCTGCGATGAGAGGGGTCGACGAGCCGGCGTTTCTGCTCGACCCCGGCGTCATTCCTTGCCGGCCCAGGCCAGCCACATGGCCGCGGTCCACGTGAACCGGGGCCCGCCCACCGGGCCACCGTCGATGGGGTCGAAGCTCTCGGACATACCGCTGCGGCCGATCAGGGCCCTGGTGTCGGAGCGAATGCGCTCGGCCCAGTGGCAATGGCCGACCTCGCGCAGACCGGTGGCGATCAGGAAGTTCACCATGGACCACACCGGCCCCCGCCAGTACCGGAGCGGCTCAAAGGCGTCATGGCGGGGATCGAAGCTCGGCACCAGGAACCGGCACCGCTCCGACCACGCCGTCAGCTCGTCCACCAGCTCGTCCAGGTGATCCGTCACCCCGGCATAGGGGGCGAGGAACGAGGCCGACGTCCCGGCTTCGGCCATGGACCCGGTCAGCAGGTCGAACGAACAGTAGGTACCGGCGGCCGGATTCCAGAACTGCTCGAAACCGGTCTCCAATCGGGCGATCCGTTCCTCGATACCGGTCACGTCCCGACCGAGCGTGCGCCCCATCCAAGCCAGGTCCCGTTCGGCCCGCAACAGGATGGCGGTGACCCCCGGGTCGGCCACCCGGAACGGGCTGTCGAGGGCGATTCGCTCGTCGTCCCACTCGTTGGCCACACCGAACTGGACCAGAGCCAGATAGCGGTCGTAGTCGGCCTTGTGGGGTCGCATGGCGTGGTCGACGACATCGAGGTCCCGGCGGTTGTAGCGTCCGACGCCGGAGATGTCGACGGCGCACAGGGACCGATCCCAGTTGGGCAGGTTGTCCCGACCCGACTCCCAGGGATGGACCACCGCCATCACCCTCCGCCCCTCGGGGTCTCGGGCCGTATGCCACCACCGGTGCCACCGGTCGATGGCATCGAATCGACGCTCCGACACCTCACCGCCGGCCTCGCTCAGCCGTCGGATCACGGTGGCCGCCACCGGCGGCTGGGAAATGCCCGAACTCGAGGTGCCGCCCCGGTCGGCGCACCACACATCGGGTCCGGGGAAGTAGGTCGACTCCTCGGTCCAGAACACGATGTGGGGCAGCATGCCCGACGGCCACTGGGCCTCGAGGAGGGTGTCGATCTCCCGCCATGCCCGGTCCCGGTCGAACTCGGCCCATCCCACTGCCGCGAACACCGAATCCCAGTTCCACTGGAACGGGTAGAGCCGGGCCGACGGCACGGTGTAGCCGCCCCGGTCGTTCTCGATCAGGATGCGCCGCGCCTCCTCGGTCAGCGCCTCGGCGTCGATTGCGTCACCTTCACCCATGTGGTCCCCCAGGTCCAGGGTCGCCCGGGGCGAAGGCACCGGGTTCGCCCAGGAGGGTTCCGGGCTCGGGCGCCGTTCACCCCGGCGTCAAGTACAGCACATCGGTTGTCGCTGAGGTCGCCCAACCCCGGCGAGCAGCCCGGCGGCATGACCACCGGGCTGGTTTGTCGGCTCAGGTGATCAGTTGATGGTCAACTCGAACGAGACCGGCAGTTCCTTCATCTCCTCACCCGAGGTCCACGTCATGCGGAACTCCATCGGGTAGGTGCCGGCCGGCGTGCCCGGCTCGATGTAGAAGCGGATGCTGTCGGTCTCGTTCCTCTCCAGCAGGGCGTCATGGTCGGGGCCGCTCCACTGGGAGCCGTCCTGGGGCAGGTAGACCTCGAGGCCGGCGCCGTCGGCGAGCCACATCTGCATGTCGTCGCTGCGGGGGGCGAGCCCGGCGAAGCGGACATCCACCCAGCCGTTGTCGGTGGTCCAGTCGAGTGATGCCGTGGTGTCGACCTGCTCCCAATCAGCGCCTGTGTGGTGCACGATCGGTATTTTGATCAAGATCGAGCGGCGACCCCGCTGACGGCCTTCGGCGTCGGTCCACTCGACGTCGAGATCGATCTTGACTTGCTTCTGGTCGAAGTTCTCGGGCACCGTCACCTGGAGTGCGGTGGTGTCGATCGAGAGATCGGCCATGGCGTAGCCCTGCATCGGGCCGGCGTGGTCACCGGTTGTCGGCGAATAGCCGACCGTGACGCCGTCCTTTCCTTTGGCCGTGACCTTGACACCGTCGATGCCGCCGTCGGCAACCCAAACGAGATTCACCCACGAAGTTGTCCCGGCCATGACCGCAGCGAGGTCCTGGTCCATCAGCACCGGCTGGCCCCGATCACCGTCGCCATCGGCGGCGGCTGCCGGTGAGGCCACGCCCACCATCAGGCCGATCCCGAGTAGGAGGGCAAACAGTGCTCGGGGGCCTTGGTTCACTCGCAGTCGATGTCCGGTAGTAGCCATGTCCTTGTGGTCGTCATGAACCTCGCCACGGTTTATGGGTTTGATTACCCAGGACCTAGTCCTTCTGGAGGCACTCCGCAGCGAACTCGGCCAATACGGCCTTCCGCAGCTCGAGCCGGTTGGCCAGCTCCGAGGTGAAGGCGGCGTACTGATCGGCCGTCACCCCTTTGGCGGCAAGCAACTCGTCCCGAGCGGCCGTCATCTCGCCCGGGTCACCGAAACTGAAGCGTTGGGCCCGGCACAACCAACCGGCCTCCACCGCAACGAGGCGGGCCTCGTCCTCGGAGAGGTCGATGTCGCCGACCTCGGCCGCCATGGCCAGTGCGTCGGTCTGCACTCCATCCGGCACCGATTCGTCCGTTGTCTCCGTCGTCGTGTCGTCGACCGCTGTGGTGTCGTCGTCAGGCCCGGATCCGCAGGAACCGACGATGAGGGAGCAGGCGATCAGAGCGGCGATCAGCGGTTCTGGGACACGACGCATACTCTTCATTGTCGGGTGGGACCCGACCGAGTTGAGCCGGTTCGGGCTGGTGGGCGGCGACAGCCGAAGCCCGCCGGCCCCGGCCTAGTCTGTGAGCTGTGTCCCGCACCCTGGCCCGCGCCCTTGTCTTCTTCTCCTCGGCCTCGGTCCTCGTCCTGGAGATCCTGGCCGGTCGGCTCATGGCCCCCTACGTCGGGGTCAGCCTCGAGACCTTCACCGGCATCATCGGCACCGTGCTCGCCGCAATCGCCGTCGGCTCATGGGTGGGAGGCCGGGCCGCCGATCGTCAGAACCCCGCCGATCTGATCGGGCCGGCCTTCCTGGTCGGCGGCGCCCTGGGCATGCTGGCCCCCACCATCATCGCCGTGATCGGCCCCGGGATGCGCGGTGGGGGAGCGGTCGGCATCGTCACCATCACCGCCGTGGCCTTCTTCCTTCCGGCGGCCGCCCTGTCGGCCGTCACCCCGCTCATCGTCAAGCTCCGGCTCCAATCGCTGGCCCAGACCGGTCAGGTGGTGGGTTCGTTCTCCGCCGTCGGCACCGCCGGCGCCCTGGTCGGCACCTTCGTCACCGGTTTCGTGCTGCTGGCCACCCTGCCCACCCGACCGGTGGTGCTCGGCCTCGGGGCGCTTCTGGTGGTGACCGGCGTGCTGCTCACCGCCCGTCGCCGGGAACTGGCCATCCAGGGGGCGGCCGCCGCCGGACTGATCGGGCTGCTGCTGGTCGTGGTCGACGGACCATGCCAGTGGGAGACCGCCTACTCCTGCGCCACCGTGGTCGAAGACCCCGACAACGCCTCCGGCCGCATTCTGAGGCTCGACCAGCTTTCCCACAGCTATGTCGACCTCGACGACCCCACCTACCTCGACTTCCGCTACATCAAGGACTTTGTGGCTGCGGTGGAGGCCCAGGCTCCCGACGGCCCACTGGTCACGCTGGGTGTCGGCGGCGGTGGGTTCACCATGCCCCGCTACTTCGCCGCCACTCGACCCGGCTCCGACAATCTGGTGTACGAGATCGACGATGCCCTGGTCGACATCGGCCGCAGCGAACTCGGGCTCGAAACCAGTGCCGACGCCTACGCCCCGTCCACCATCTCCATCATCACCGAGGACGCCCGCATCGCCCTCCAGCGGCGGCTCGAGGCCACGGACGAAGCCCCACCGTTCGACGTGATCATAGGTGACGCCTTCTCCGGCACATCCGTGCCCTGGCATCTGACCACGGTGGAGTTCATCGACGCCCTGAAGGCGGCCATGGCCCCCAGCGGCACCTACGTCATGAACGTCATCGACTTCGGCAATCGAGACTTCATCCGAGCCGAGGTGGTCACCGCCCGAGAGGTCTTCGCCAACGTCGCCGTGCTGGCCCCCGCCGCCTACTTCGACGATCCCAACACCGGCGGCAACTTCGTGGTGGTGGCCACCGATGCGGGCATCGACCGCTTCACCATCGAAGCCAACCTTGCCCGGCGGGGCAGCACCTCGATCGTGCTGGACGGCACCGAGCTGGACCGGTGGGTGGGAGACCCCCGCATCCTCACCGACGACTTCGCCCCCGTCGACCAGATGCTCGACATCCCGTACTGACGTCGGGGCAAGTCGGCCGATCGGGTTCGAGCGGTGTACCTTACGTCGGGGCGGACGGAGCCGCCCCTTACGGAGTTCCGGCTTGGGCCGGAACGTCCCTGGCGTCAAGTTGGGCGTATGGGTTCGAGCGGCGGGGTGCGTGGTGTCGGGGCGGGCGGAACCGGACCCGTGCGAGGCGACCCGGCGACTACCATTGAGTGTGTGGCTGCTTCAATCATCTGTGAGAATCTGCACAAGTCATACGGGTCGACCAAGGCCCTGGACGGCCTGAACCTGGAAGTCCAGCCCGGCGAGGTGATGGGTTTCCTCGGCCCCAACGGCTCGGGCAAGACCACCACCATTCGCATCCTCCTCGGCCTGCTCCGCCACAACGGCGGTAGGGCCGAGATGCTGGGTCGAGACCCCTGGTCCGACGCCGTCGAGCTGCACAAGCGGGTGGCCTACGTGGCCGGGGACGTCAGCCTGTGGCCCAGCCTGTCCGGGGGAGAAACCATCGACCTGCTCGGTCGCCTCGGCTCCGGCATAGACCCGGCTCGACGGGCCGAGATGATCGAGCGCTTCGACCTGGACCCCACCAAGAAGGGGCGCACCTACTCCAAGGGCAACCGCCAGAAGGTGGCCTTGGTTGCCGCCCTGGCCGGCAACGCCGAGCTGTTCGTGCTGGACGAGCCGACCTCGGGCCTTGATCCGCTGATGGAGGCCGAGTTCCAGAGGGTGGCGCGGGAAATGGTGGCCGAGGGGAGGACCATCCTGCTGTCCAGCCACATCCTGGCCGAGGTCGAATCGTTGTGTGACCGGGTCACCATCATCCGTGAGGGCCGCACGGTTGAGACCGGCACCTTGGTGCAGCTCCGCCATCTGACCCGGACCTCGGTGGAAGCCACCACCAGGGAGCCCATCGCTCCCATCGCCGGGCTGCCCGGCGTGGTCGATTTCCTGGCCCACAGCCCCAGCCGGGCCTCGTTCGGAGTGGAGAACGGGCAGCTGGCCGAGGTCATGGCCGCCCTGGCCCCCCTCGGGATTCAGGCCATCGAAAGCCAGCCTCCGACCCTGGAGGAGCTGTTCATGCGTCACTATGCGGTGAGTCACGGCCCCGAACAGGACGGGGACCCGCCCGCCAACACCAACAACAACAACAACACCAACAACACCACCACCACCACCGCTGCCTCGGGAGACCGGTCGTGAAGAACGGGTTCGCCAAAACCTGGCCCCTGGTGCGGCTCATTCTGCGCCTCGATCGGATCAAGATGTCGCTGTGGCTGCTTGGTCTCTCGGCCTTGATCGCCATCACCCCCTGGTCCATACGCGACATCACCGAGGCCGAGGCCGACACCCGGGGCGTTGCCCCCGAGGTGGTCCTGGCCGAACAAGGTCAGATCGTCGAGACCAACGCCGCCATGGTCGCCCTGTCCGGCCCGGCCGACGCCCTCGGCACCTTCGGCGGCCGCTACGCCTTCGAGATCGGCGCCTTCTCCCTGGGCATCGTCGGGTTGATGAATATCCTGCTCGTCGCCCGCCACACACGGGCCGAGGAGGAGTCGGGGCGGGCCGACCTGGTCCGCTCGGCCGCAGTGGGAGCCTGGAGCCCGATCGCCGCCGTCACCATCGCCGCCGTCACCGCCAACGCCGTGCTGGCCCTGGTCACCTTCGGAGCCTTCTCCGCCGACGGCATCGAACCGGGTCGGGCCCTACTCTACGGACTCAGCATCGCCGCCTGTGGACTGTCGTTCGGTGCCATCGCCCTGATCTGGGCCCAGGTGTTCGAATACAGCCGGGCCGCCACCGCAGCCTCCATGGCCACCCTGGCCATGGCCTACACCATCCGAGCGGTGGGCGATGTACGCAACAACTGGCTGTCGTGGCTGTCACCCATCGGCTGGGCTCAGAAGGTCAACGCCTTCGGCGACTCCAACCCCTGGGCCCTGGTGGTGTCGCTCGCCGCCATTGCCACCTTCATCGCCATCGCCATCGGTCTGGTCCTGAAACGCGATGTCGGCGCCGGTCTCATCGCCCAGCGCCCGGGCCCGGCCTCGGCGTCGCCCGGACTGGCGTCGCCGATGGGTTTGGCCTGGCGCCTGCAACGCTCCGGTCTGCTGTGGTGGAGCCTGGGGGTTGCCTTCCTCGGCCTCGTCTACGGCTCGGTCATCAGCGCCATGGACGACTTCATCGAGGACAACGAGACCATGCGGGACATGCTGGAGGCCATGGGCATGGACGAGGAGGGTCTCCGGGACGGCTTCATCACCATGATCCTGACCATGACCGCCCTCGTGGCCTGCGCCGGTGTCATTCAGATGGCGCTGCGGGCCCGGGGTGAGGAGAACGGGGGCCGGGCCGAGCCCATCCTCGCCGGCCATGTACCGCGACCCAGCTGGTTGGGTTCCCACCTACTCGTCGCCTTCCTGGCCGCCCCGGTCCTGATGCTCGTGTCCACCCTGGCCCTGTATACGGCCGATGCCATGATGGTGGGCCAGTACACCGATCTGGCCGGAGGCCTGGAAGCCGGGCTGGCCCGGGTGCCGGCCATTTGGGCCATCGCCGGGCTCGGGGTGTTCCTGTACGGACTGGCCACCCGGTACTCGATGGGTGTCTGGGTGGTCTTCGCCGTCAGCGCCGTGGTCTTCTACTTCGGTGGACTGCTGCAGCTGTCGGAGTCGTCGTTGCGGGTGTCACCCCTGTCCCACATCACCCATCTTCCCGCCGATCCCCAAGGCATGCTGGCCCTGATCGTACTCACGGTCATCGGCCTTGGCTCGATGGCCATGGGCGTCGGCTTGTTCACTCGCCGCGACGTCGGCATCTGACCGGCGGCCAGGGGGCCGGAACCGGAACACCGCCTCGGTCCGGGTGGAACAACGCCGTCGGCTAGAGTCGTCTGCCGTGCGTCTCGCCAGTTGGAACATCAACTCCCTACGGTCCAGGGCCGATCACGTGGCCGAGTGGATCGACCGTCACCGGCCCGACGTCCTCGTCCTGCAGGAAACCAAGTGCAACGCCGACCAGTTTCGGGAGTTCGAACAGCCGGTCTTCGCCGATCGGGGTTATGAGGTGGCGCACCACGGCAACAACCACTGGAACGGTGTGGCCATCGCCTCCCGGGTCGGCTTGCAGGGGGTGCAGCGGGGATTCACCGGGCCCCAGCGACCTCCCTATGACGAACCCCGGCTGATTACCGCACTCTGTGGCCCGACCGAGGACCCGATCCGGGTGGCCACGGTGTATGTGCCCAACGGTCGGGCGCTGGACGACCCCCATTACCTGTACAAGCTGGTGTGGCTGGAGCGGCTTCGGTGCGAGGCCATGGTCGGCCG
>JAHEJM010000028.1:0-1377 GCA_024638815.1 Acidimicrobiales bacterium
GCTCCTTCTTCTCGTTGGCCCGATCGGGGGGCCTGGCCTCGACCCTCTCCCGGATCACCCCCCACTATTGGTTCGGGGAAGGACTGGTCCAGCTCAGCGGTGGTCAACCGTGGACGGCGGCGCTGGGGCCGGCCGCGGTGATGCTGGTCTTCGCCCTCGTCATCGGCCTACCCGGGCTGTTGCTGGCGGGAAGGACGGTACGGCCATGACCTCCTCCACGGGCGTCGACGCCGTGGTTGCCATCGTCCAGGCCAACCTGATCCGGCTTCGGAACGAGCGATCCAACCTGTTCTTTCTGGTCATCCTCCCGCTGATGATCGTGTTCGCCCTCGGCCTGGCCATCGGCGGCGATGCCAGCAACAACCTGGTGGGCGTGGTCGACACCGCCCCTACGGAAGCCAGTCAGACGGTGCTGGACGCCGTGGAGGACATCGACAACGTGACGGTCCGTCGCTACGAATCGGCCCAGGAGCTACGGGACGAGATCGTCCGCCGGGCCGTCGACGTCGGCTGGGTGGCCGAGCCCGGCGACGGCGGGGCCGTGACGTTGCAGTGGTATGCCGCGGCCGGCGAGGGGTTCGAGCTGCGGGAGGTCGTGGAGAACACGGCCCGCAAGCTGAACGTCGACCGCCAGGTCGTGCAGTTGGTGGTGGAGGACGCCGCAGTGGACGAGGCTGCGGCCGAGACCGCGCTGGACCAGGTCGCCGGCGTCATCGAACCAACGACGCTGGAGAGGACCACCGTCGGCGGTGACCCGGAAGACGACCCGGCCAACATCCGGGCGGTGCTGGCCGCAGGGCAGCTCGCCCTGTTCATCTTCCTGACCTCGCTGTTAGGTGCCAGCTATCTCTTGGCGACCCGGCTGCTCGGTGTGACCCGGCGAACCCGAGCCGGTCCGGTCTCGGTGCCGGCCATCATCGCCGGTGAGGGACTGAGCCGGTTCCTTGTGGCATTGCTGCAGGCCGGTATCGTGTTCTTCGGCAGCTGGCTGCTATTCGGCGTCGACTGGAAGGCCCCGTGGGCGGTACTGGCCCTGTCGATGGGCATGGCCCTGGTCGGCACGGGCGGCGCCATGCTGCTCGGCACCTTGGCCCGCACCGATCAACAGGTCAGCGCCATCGGTCTGACGCTGGGACTGGTGCTGGCCGCCCTCGGCGGTTCCATGCAGCCCCTGCAGTTCTTCCCCGATGCCCTGCGCCGCATTGCTTTCGTCACCCCCCACGCCTGGATGAACGACGCCATGTGGCGCATCCTTGTCGACGGCGAGGGCTTCGCACAGATCTGGCCCTCGGTTGTCGTGCTCTCCGCCGTCGGGGTTGGCCTCCTCGTTGTCGCCTCGGTGGCCATGGCCCGGACTCTGCGCTGACGCGAAACTGG
>JAHEJM010000028.1:1477-39302 GCA_024638815.1 Acidimicrobiales bacterium
TCGACGGCGAGGGCTTCGCACAGATCTGGCCCTCGGTTGTCGTGCTCTCCGCCGTCGGGGTTGGCCTCCTCGTTGTCGCCTCGGTGGCCATGGCCCGGACTCTGCGCTGACGCGAAACTGGATGGATGGATAGGTCGACTCGTGCTGCCGGCCCCGAGGACGGCAACGCATTCGCCGGACTGGCCAGGATCCACAGCAGGTCAGGGGTCGGCCGCGGTGCCGGTGTCAGCCGGCGTAACGGAGGTGGGCCGGGAGGCTGTCGTCGACCATGATGATGACGTCACCGGGCTCGAGTAGGGACCCGTCGGCCTCGAGGTCCACCGGCTGGGCCCCCTCGACCTCGGCACCGACGGCGGCACGGATCAACGGCCGCTCCGGAAGGTCGAACAAGAATTCGCCGTGCTCATCGGCCGTTGTCACCCGCCGCTCGCCCCCACCTCCCACCGGGGTGTAGGCGAACCACACGGTCACACCATCGAAGCTGGTTTTCCCGGCGGCGCCGACCAGCCGACCGGTCAGGGCCCACTCCCCCACCGTGCTTTCGGCATCCATGGCAAAACTATGGCATATCGGGGCCACCGACGGCGCTCGCGTGGCATCGTTCGGCCATGGCTCATGGCGCCTTGTTGGGGACCGGCGTCCGTTCACCAGACATCGGACGTCAAGGTCAGGGCCTGGAGTGGGCGCTCGGCACCCGCTGGATCCGGACCCGGTTATCGTGATAGACCGCGCCCCGGCCCATGTCGGAGTCCCGCTCGGCCACCGTGGCGTTGACCCCCATGGACCACCATCCCTTGGTGGTGGCGGCCACCCCCGGTCGTGCTCCGCCATCCACGGACACGACAGCGGTGAACGAACCTCGATCGTTGCCGACGACCACCGGGTCGCCATCGGCCAGTCCGTCCCGAGCGGCATCGTCGGGATGGACCGACACCGTCGGCGCCACGGTTCGACCGGCGGTCACGGCGGTCCCGGCGAACACCGAGTTGATGTGCCAGTCGCTGCCATTGGCGATCAGGTCGTACCATCCGCCCGCCGATTCCATCGTCGGCCGGCCACCGGCTTCCAACGCCGGTCGATACTCGGGCAGTCGACCGTGGCCGTCGGCCTCGGCCCGGTCGGAGACGAACTCGAACCGGCCCGAGGGTGTGGGAAAGCCGTCGGCGAACGGCCGGTATGGTCTCTGCGCCGACGGCACCCTTACCCAGCCCCGGCGAGCGAGTTCCTCCAGCCCAAGACCAGCCTTCCGATACTCCGCGGTATCGAGCAGGTCGGCCAGCAGTTCCTCGTCGTTGCGATACAGCTCGGGATGATCCAGCCCCATGGCCCGGGCCAGACGGCGGAACATCTCGGTGTGGGGCAGACACTCAGCAGGCGCCTTGACGGCCGGCCGGTTCAGGTTGAGGTAGAGATGGGCGAACGAGTTGTTCAGCTCCCACTGCTCATGCTGCATGGTCGACGGCAGCACGATATCGGCGTAGTCGACCGTCTCGGTGGGGAAGATCTCGGCCACCACGGTGAACAGATCAGGTCGCGACAAGCCTCGACGTACCCCGTCGATGTCGGGGTTGGAGACCACGGGGTTGGCCCCGTACACAAACAGTGCCTTCACCGGTGGGTCGTCGAGGTCGAGCAGGTTGGCCACCAGGTTGGTCATGGCCAGATGGCGGGGCCGCCCGGCCGAGAAACGGTCGATGAGCTTGCCCGCCGCCTTGGCCACATTGAGCCGGTACGGGCCATCGGTGGAGTACACGAGCCCTCCCCCCTGCCGATCGAAAGCGCCGAGCAGCGCCGGCAGGCAGGAGATGACCCGGGCCGCCTGACCGCCGTGGGCGTGGCGCTGCATGCCTTGGCCCAACTTCAGGGCCGGGGGCCGATTGTCGTCGGCCGCCAGCAGCTCGGCCAACTCCTCCAGTTCCCGAGGCTGGAGCCCGCACACTTCGGCGGTGTGGGCGGGAGTCCACGGCTCGACATGGGCTGCGAATTCGTCGAATCCCCGGCACCGCTCCCGGATGAACGGTATGTCGACCGTATCCCTATGGATCAGCGCCCGGCACAGTCCGAGGGCCAGTGCCCCGTCGGTGCCGGGTCGAGGGGCAAGGTGCAGATCGGCCCGCCGAGCCGTTCTGGTCCGAACCGGGTCGACCACCACCAACGGTGCGCCCCCGGCCCGGGCCTGCTCCACGAACGGCCACCAATGCTGGTTGGCCACCAGGGTGTTGGAACCCCAGATCACCACCGATCCGGCGTCGACCACATCCTCGGGATCCATCCCGGCCCCGGTGCCCATGGTGTAGCTCAGCCCGATGTGGCCGCTGACCGAGCAGATGGTGATGTGATGACCGCTGACCCCCAGGTGATTCCACAACCGGGCGCCGGCCGGGCCGGCTCCGCCCTGGAGGAATCCCACATTGCCGGTCCCGGCGTAGGGCCAGATGGCGGCCGGGCCATCGGTGGCGATGAGGTGAGTGAACCGGTCGGCGACCTCGGCCAGGGCCTCATCCCAGCCGATGGGCTCGAACGCCGACAGCCGGCGTTCGCCGTCGACCACCGGATCACCGGTGCTCGGAGTCGATCCTTTCGCCGCCACCCGGCGTAGGGGGCGGGTCAGCCTGGCCGGCTCGGCGGCGACACGCAGCCACGGATTGACCTTCTTGCACAATCCGCCGGCGGTGAACGGATGCTCGGGGTTGCCCCGCAATCGGGTGGCCGCCCCGTCGGTCACGGTCACAATCCAGGAACAACCGTCGGGACAATCCAGTGGGCAGGAGCCGACGGTCTCGGTGGTTGTCGAACCGGTGGCGGTCACGGCCGGCCTCGCAGCCGGTCGATCTGGCGCCGTTCCCGCTTGGTCGGGCGACCCATGCCTCGAGCTCGGGCCCCACCGGGCGGGGTCAGGACCGGATCGGACTTCTTCGGTCCGGGCGGCGACAGGTCCTCGTAGCACTCGGCGGCCCGAGCCGCTCCGACCCGCTTCTCGATGAGTTCGACCACCCGGTAGACGAGACGCCGATCGCCCTTGCGGGCCTCGACGAGGTCGCCAACCGAGACCTTGGTCGCCGGTTTTGCCGGCTCGTCGTTGACCGTGACCTTGCCCGACGTACAGGCGGCCCCGGCCGCTGTCCGGGTCTTGAACGCCCGGACCGACCACAGCCATTTGTCGACACGAACCGTCACCTGTTCCAGGGTAGTGCCCGGGCTGTTCCCGATTGCACGGCGCTCGGTGGGTCCGCCGACCGCCCAACTCAGGCCAGGGCATTGGCCAGATCATAGACCCGGCGCTTGGACGCCCCGGTGTCGGCCACCACGGCAGCCACCGCATCCCGCTTCGACTGTCCCCCCGTCAACAGATCCGACAGCCGGCGCCGGAGTTCGTCATCGCCGATGGGGGTGGAGGCATGGTGAGCGCCCGCCACCACCAGCACGAACTCGCCCCGGGGTTCGACCTCGACGGAGCGGGTGGCGGCCTCGGCCAAGGTCGTCAGCTCCGACTCTTCGTACAGCTTGGTCAACTCCCGGCTCACGACCACCGTTCGGTCGGGTCCACACACCCCGGCCAGGTCCTGCAGGGTCCGGGTCAGCCGGTGGGGGGCCTCGTACAGCACGACGGTTCGCGTTTCTCCCGCCAACCGGTCCAACCGGTCCCGCCTGTCTCGGCCCTTTCGGGGCAGGAACCCTTCGAACACATAGCGATCGGCGGCCAGCCCGCTCACAGCCAGGGCCGCCGATACCGCGCTGGGGCCCGGGACGACGGCCACACGGTGACCGGCTCGGCGCACCGCGGCCACCACCGCAGCCCCGGGATCGGACACCACCGGCATGCCGGCGTCACTCACCAGGGTCAGGGTCTCACCGGCATCCAGGCGATCGATGATCTCCGGAATCCTGGCGTGCTCGGTGTGCTCGTTGGCCACCAACAACTCGGGTCGTTCCCAGCCACGGTCATCACCGGCGTCGGCCACGAACTCGGCGGCGACATGGGTCAGCAGCCTGCCGGTGCGCCGGGAGTCCTCGCAGATCACGGCATCGGCCGTGGCCAAGGCCCGGGCGGCCCGAGGTGACAGGTCGGCGAGGTTGCCGATCGGCGTCCCCACCACGAGAAGCAGCCCGGCCGGCGCCTCCGTTGTCATCCTCGATCGTCGTCGTGGTCGCAGCCTCGGATCTCGACGATGTCGCCGACCTTGAGCTCCCAGTGGCCGAAGGCACCGGCCGGCGCCTCCAGTACGGACCGGGCCCGCCAGACCGGAAACGTCACCCGGTTCCGGTGAAGCCGCAGGGTGCGGATGACCTGGTTCTCGGCATCGAGGAAGGCCACGTCGAGCTCGAAGGCCATGGAGAAGGAGTGAACCGATCGGGCCCCCTCGATGAGCAAGGCGCCTTCGAGGCTGTTGCGACCAAGGAGACCGCGGGTCTTGGCCACCCGGCCCCGGGCGATCTCCAAGGAGGCCAGGACCTCTCCGTCCCGAACCAACCAGCCCGACTCCGGGTCCTCGGTTCCCGGGATTCGAAACCGGCTAGCCATGGCCAGGACTCCCGGCTCGCGTCCCATTGCTCACCGTCCCGTCGAGGGAGCGGTCATACGTTGAAGCGAATCTCCAGCACGTCTCCATCTTCCACCACGTAGTCTTTGCCCTCTTGTCGGACTCTACCGATTTCCCGGGCCTTGGACCAGGAGCCGATCTCGAGCAGCTCGTCCCAATGGATGGTTTCGGCCCGAATGAAACCCCGTTGGAGATCGGAGTGGATGAGACCGGCGCACTCCGGTGCGGTCGAACCCACCCGGAACGTCCAGGCCCGAGTCTCCTTCTCCCCGGTGGTGAAGAAGGTCCGGAGGCCGAGTATGTGATAGGCGGCCTGGATGAACCGGACGAGCGCACCTTCTCCCAGGCCGTAGGCGTCCAGCATCTCGGCCCGGTCCTCGGGGTCGAGCTGGGCCGCCTCGGCCTCGAGCTGAATGCAGGCCCCGAACACAGGAGCACGATCACCGGCACTGGCCCCGGTATGGCATACCAGCTCGTCCTGGACCGGCTTGATCACCGTGTCCACGTCGGCCAGTTGATCCTCATCGATGTTGACCACGGCCAACACCGGTTTGTTGGTCAGCAGGAACCATGGTTTGAGCAGGGCGGTGTGGTCGTCGGACAGTCCGCTGCGGTAGAGCGGAGTCCCCGCTTCCAGATAGGACAGTGCTGCTTCCGCCGCGGCCACCTCGTCTCGCAGTGTCGGGTCGCCCTTGGCCGCCTTGCGCTTCTTCTCCAGCTGTTTCTCCACCGTCTCCAGATCGGCGTAGGTCAGCTCCAACTCGACGATGTTGAGATGTTCCACCGGGTCCTGGGGGCCGGGCACGTCATCGTCGCGGAATGCCCGCAGCACGAACACGATGGCGTCGACCTCTCTGATGCCGGCCAGGAACTTGTTGCCCAGGCCCTCACCCTTGCTGGCACCGGCCACCAAACCGCCTATGTCGTTGAACTGCACACTGGCGGGAACGACCTTCTTGGAGTTGCTCATGGCGGCCAGCGCGTCGAGTCGATGATCGAACACTTTGGCCACCCCGACGTTGGGGTCGGTGGTAGCGAAGGCGTAGGGGGCGGCCAGGGCGCTGCCACCGGTCAAGGCGTTGTACAACGACGACTTCCCGGCGTTGGGTAGGCCGACAAAACCGAATCGTTCCATATGGTCTCATGCTACGGCCGTCGGACCAACGTGAGGCCGAAGGCCGAACGACCGACCGATGTTTGCCACAGGCCGACAGGCACCAAAGCCCACGACCGAGTTTGCCGCAGGCAAACTCGCTAAGGACCTGCCCGCGGGCAGGTCCGGCAGTTACCAGTGGGCCGTCCCCGGTGCGCCCTTGAACGGCCCGGTGACGTTGGCCGTGATCCATCCCCCGTAGAACATGCCCTCGTTGGGTTCCACTCGCTCGTCGTCGACCCAGCACTCGTCAAGGAGCTGGGCGTAGAAGGCCCAGTGATCGGCGATGGAAGCGAACGTCGGTGTCGGTCGGCGATACGTCCAGGCCGCGGCCGGAGCCACCACCGACCCTTCGGGAGCGGATTCATCGGCCGACCGGGGAATGACGACATCGGCGTAGTCGGCCGCCCCCTTCCATTCACAGAATGTCTGCCGGCTGACCGGCCGGAGCAGAGAACCATCGACCCGATCGGGAGGCACGTAATAGGCCGGCGGTTGGCTGGTCTCCAGCACCCGATAGGCGCCCGGCGAATCAGCCACGGTGACACCGGCGTGGACGACCCGGATCCGCCAGTCAACCCACTCGAGCCGAGGCGGACGGGGGTAATCCCACACCGATTCGATGGGCTTTCCGTTCTCGGCTTTGTCCATCGGTTCAACGGTAGCCGTATTTCGACTCAAGGTTCGGACCACATCAGCCGATACGCGGGTACCAGCACCCCCAAACAGTGACCACCGACACGGCGACCACCATCGCTGTGCTATCGATCCGGTGGCCTCCGGCACCGTCGGATCCCTTGTTCGGACCCACACCGTCGGATCTATCGCCATAGGAATCCGCACTGCCACCTTCGCACTGCGCATCCGAACGGCCTCACCTCACAGTCATATCCATGCTTCGGCGTCGACCCGGCGACGGCAGCCGGGAGGCGGCGATACACGTAGGGAGACCAACTCATGAAGCGCATCATCGGCGGGGCCGTCGTGGCCGGAGTGGCGGTGTTCGGGGGCGTGACCGCCACCGGCGACGACACCGCCCGAAACGACCAGCAGCAGATCATCGTCTCCGGCGGGCTCGGGGCGTTCGCCATCCAGACCGGTGATTGCCTGAACCTGCCCGATCGATACACCGAGGTGCAATCGGTTGAGGGCGTACCCTGTGACCGGCCCCACAACGCCCAGGCGTTCGGGGCGTTCGACCTCACCGGATTCGACCAGGACTTCCCCGGCTCGTCGGCCTTCGCCGAGCAGGCCGATGCCGGATGCCACAGCCGGTTCGAGGACTTCGTCGGCACCTCCTATCAGCAGTCCGAGCTCTACTACACCACCTTGGAGCCAACCGAGGAGAGCTGGGAGCTGGCCGGAGATCGGGAGATCCTCTGTATCCTCGTCCCGTCCACGGGAACGGTGGCCTACGACGCCCGGGGAAGCGGCCGCTGACCAACTGCGGCGGTGGCCGCGGGCGTCCAGCCCGTGTAGACGGCCGGGAACATGGCACTAACATCGAGGATCATGAATCCGATCCCGGACCAAGGGCCGACCCTCGACCCACCCCACTTTCGGCGGGCTCTCGATCGGGCCATCTACCTGCTCGATCGTGATATGGCCCCCACCCGGAAGATCCGGGCCTTCGTGAAGGGCCGGACCATCTTGTCCGAGCTGGCGGCCGAGCAGGGTGACGATGCGGTGGAGGCCCTGGTCCGGGCCGGCCGCCTGACGGCGCTGGACGGGATCGGGCCGTCGATCGAATCGGTGGTGGCCGGGGCCTACGGTGCCGGTTCCACCGACTACCTCGACGACCTCGAAGCCCGTACCGTGATCGAGATCGGCCCCGGGGCCGGGATCCGGGCCGCTCTGAAAGGTGACTGCCATTCCCATTCCACCTGGTCCGACGGAGGGGCCGAACTGCGGACCATGGCCGATGGGGCCCGCGCCCTGGGCCACGACTACCTGGTGGCCACCGACCACTCGGCCCGCCTGACGGTGGCCCACGGGCTCTCCCCCGAGCGACTGGCTCACCAGCTCGACGAAATCGCGGCGTTGAACGAGGAACTGGCCCCCTTTCGCATCCTGACCGGGATGGAGGTCGACATCCTCGACGACGGGACCCTCGACCTGCCCGACGAGTGGTTGGCTCGGCTCGATATCGTCATCGCCTCGGTCCACCACCGGATCCATCAGGACGCCGACGCCATGACCAAACGCCTGGTGCGGGCGGTGGCCCATCCCCACGTCGACATACTGGGCCACTGCACCAACCGCAAGATCCTGGGCAACACCCGCCTGCCCAGCCGGTTCGACCCCGACTACGTCTTCGCCGCCTGCGCCCGCTTCAACACCGCAGTTGAGATCAACTGTCGACCCGAGCGCCAGGATCCTCCCGAGGACCTGCTCGAACTGGCCCTGCAGTGGGACTGCCGCATCAGCATCGACTCTGATGCCCACGCCCCCGGACAACTGGAGTGGGTCAACTACGGCTGCGACAAGGCGGCCCGGGCCGGTGTCGAGACCGATCGCATCATCAACACCCGCTCGGCCGACGACCTGCTGGAACTGGTGGCGGCCTGATCGGGCTGCCATGCTCGGGAGCCGGACCGGGATCGTCCGAGCTCGGTAGGCTGTGCCGGTGCGTCTGCGGTGCCGAGGTGTGTTGTTCGACAATGACGGGGTGCTGGTCGACTCCCACCGCCAAGTGGCCGAGGCCTGGGCCGAGATCGCCCGTCTCCACAAACTCGACGTGGAGCGTCTGCTGATCGACCTGGTGGGAGTCCGAGCCTATGACACGCTGTCCCGGTATCTGCCCCACCACGAGGCCGAGCAGGCGGTCATCGTGCTGGAACGCCTGGAGGTCGAGACGGCCATGGCCACCGAGGCCGTCGCCGGGGCCACCGACCTGCTGAACCGGCTACCCGTCGACCGCTACGCCATCGTGACCTCGGCCTCCCGACGGCTGGCCGAGGCCCGCTGGGCCGGGGCCGGTATCCCAGTACCTCCAGTGGTGGTGACCGCCGACGACGTGTCCCGGGGCAAGCCTCACCCCGAGCCGTTCCTCACCGGAGCCGCCGGTCTCGGCGTCAACGCCTCCGAGTGTCTGATCTTCGAGGACTCGCCGTCGGGGGGCCGAGCGGCGGTGGCGGCCGGAGCAACCGTCATCGCCGTCGGCGATCAGCGCTGGGACGTCGAACCGACGGCCCGGATTCCCGACCTGACCTCGGTCACGGTTGACACCGTCGGCGCCGCCGACTCCCCTGGCCGACCAGGCGATGTGGTGCTGGAACTCCAACACTAGCCGCTCACCGTGGGCTCCGGCCTCGGCACCGCTAGGGTTGAGTCATGTCAAAGCGCCGTCGTAAGAAGCGTCTGAAGGCTCGTCGGACCAAGGCCAACCACGGACGCAAGCCCACCGTGGGCCGCAACTAGCGCACCGATCGAGACCAGGGAGGACCACCCGACCACCAGCGGGATGTGGCTCCGGGTCCGCCGAACGTCCTCGCTATCCCACCACCAGGGCCCGTACTGCATCGGCCAATTCCTCGAGCCGGGGCTGAGCCGCGGCCCGGGCTGTATCGGCCGGACCCGGCGGCTCCACCACCTCGATGTAGGCCTTCATCTTCGGTTCCGTTCCGCTGGGACGAATGATGACCCGGGACCGGTCGGCCAGGTCGATGACCACTCCGGGGGTGGGCGGCAGGTGCCGCCCTTCGGCCAGATTCTCCACGGCAACCACCTCGATGCCGGCCAGCTGCGACGGCTCCACCGTCACCGCCCGCTGTTTGCACGCCTCGGCCTCGTCATCGGTCATCTCGGCCAGGCTGACGGTGACCTGTGAGGTGGCCCACAGCCCGAATCGTTCGATGATGGCGTCCAGCCGCCCGGTCAGGCCGGTGCCCGCGGCCTTGCACTCGGCCGCCAGCTCGGCCAGGACCAGGGCGGCGCTGACACCGTCCTTGTCCCGGACCCGGTCACCGATGCAGTAGCCGAGGGCCTCCTCGTAACCCATGAGGTAGGTGGTCTCCGGCTGCTCCACGATCGGTCGAGCCACCCATTTGAAACCGGTGAGGGTGCGCACACTGGTGGCGCCGTTGGCCTCGGCGATGCGGTTGATGAAACGGGATGACACAATCGACGACGCAACCAATGGCTGGACCGCCTCGGACCGGTGGCGGAACACATGGTCCAACAGCAGAGCACCGACCTCATCGCCCGACAGTCGTCGCCATCGTGGGCTCTCGTTCTCGGCCCCGTCCTTACCACCGACGGGAACGGCCACGGCCAGCCGGTCGGCGTCGGGGTCGTTGGCCACGATGACATCGAACGGTTCCCCCCGTCGCCTTGCCTCCTCGGCATCGCGGAAGGCCAGATCGAGGGCGCCGGCTTCCTCCGGGTTGGGGAAGGCGGCGGTGGGAAAGTCGGGATCCGGCTCGAACTGCTCGGCCACCACCGCCGGAGGAGGAAAGCCGGCGGCCTGGAAGCAGTCGAGCAGGTGACGACCACCCACGCCGTGCATGGCGGTGTAGAGCACGGCAACCGTACGGTGGTCGGTCAGCAGTGTCTCCACGGCGGCCTGGCGATGACGGATGCGAACGGTGTCGTCGAGCGACACCACCGAACCCGGGGTGTCGGCCTGCAGGCCCAACTGGTGGGCCACGGTGCGCGACCTGTTCTCGGCCACGGCCCGGTGGTCGGCGGCCAGGCGACGACCGATGTCGAGATGGTCGACGGCCACCTCGTCGATCCGAGCCGCGATCTCCCGATCGGCCGGGCTGACCAGCTGGATGCCGTCACCCAGATACAGCTTGTAGCCGTTGTCGGCCGCCGGGTTGTGGCTGGCCGTGATCATGATTCCGGCGTCGGCCGCCCGGTCGATGACGGCGTGAGCCAGCACCGGGGTGGGAACCGGTCGATCGATCAGCTCGGCTCGCCCGCCCATGGCCGCGATCTCGGCGGCCGCGTTGGAGGCGAACCGTCGGGAGCCGTGGCGGGCATCGTAGCCGAGAACGATGGAGGGGTGGGTCGTGCCCTGTTCGGCCATCCATCGCAGCAACCCCACCGTGGTCTGGGCCACCACAACCCGATTCATCAACCGGGGCCCTGGTCCCAGGGCTGCTCGAAGTCCGGCCGTTCCGAACGAGATTCGGCCGTCGAAAAGCCGCTCCACCTCGGCTGGATCATCACGGCGCAGCTGTTCCAGCTGTTCGGCGGTGGCAGGATCGGGGTCGATGGCCAACCAAGCCCCACTGTCGGCAAGACTGTCGGCCCCACTTTCGACCCCTGTGCCGGATACGGGCGAGACGCGACCGGAGTCGGGGTCGCGGCGGTCGGACGATTGCGGTGATGACGGGTTCATGCGCTTGCCTTGCGGTGGACCACGGCTACGATTGGTTGCCTATGGTTCAGGAGCTGGTTTCATGCCTCAACTGCGGGCCCTGACCGTAGGCGACAATCCGGCAGGTTGGCAACAGGCTGGGTTCAGCGTCGTCGACGATTCCACCACCATCGGTTCGGTCACCATCACCTTCGATGAGCGGCGCGGCCCCGGCATCGCAAGCTGGACCTTGAGCGGCCTGCCCGAGGATGCCGTCGACACACTGGACGGTCTGGGATTGCCGACCGACTCGGCCATTCACCCCGATTCGGTGACCGTCCTGACCACCGACGACTCGATCGCCGAGCCACCCGCCGTGGTCCACGTCAACGCCGTGGAACGCATCGACCATCTCGTCATCCACGCCGCCGATATGGCGGCGGCGACCTCGGGCCTGGCCGGGGCCGGTTTCGAAGCCCGCCACCACCGCCCCATCCCCCACTCCGAGGAACCGGCTCAGCAGGTCTTCTACTGGGCCGGTGACGTCATCGTCGAGTTGGTGGGGCCGATGCCGGTCACCTGGGATCAGCGGGTCGCAGCGTCGGCCAAAGCCGACCCGTCGACCAACGTCGACACCTCGACCGGCGCCGGCGCCGACCGGACCACCTACGACGCCTGGTTCTGGGGTCTGGCCCTGGCCAGTTCCGACCTCGATCACACCGTGGCAACCCTGGGTTCGAGGACGTCGGATCCCGGTCCTGCCGTACAACCCGGGCGCCACATCACCACCATCGACCACAAGGCGTTCGGTATCAGCGTGCCATTGGCCGTGCTGTCACCCCATCCGTCGGATACGGCCAATGCTTGACCACGTCTTCACCGACGCCATCGGTGCCTTGCGGGATGCCCTGGAGTCGGCCCTGCTGGAGCGACAGGCGGTGGAGGAACGGTTCCAGGCCGACATCCTTCTCGGCGACATCACCTGGGAGACCAGCTATGGCCTGCCCGGTGAGGGTTCCCCTCCGCGGGTCCAGTTGGATCTCAGTCTCGAATGGCCGACGTGGGCCCAGACCGCCTACCGGACCTGGTACCTGGACGAGGAGTTCACCGAGGGACCGGTCATCGACATCGAGATCGTGTTCCGGGTGCAACGGCTGGCGGAGACGCCGGATCCGGCCGTGGTCATGGGCGGAATGCCCCCGTTCACGCCACAGATCGGTGACGAGGAGCTGGCCGGGCTGGGGCCCACGCTGGAGACGGTCTACGACGCCGATCTCGAGGTGGTGTCCCATGCCGTGGAGATCACCTACACCGGTTCCTACGAGCTGGACGAGAAGACCTTGGAGGACGGCTCCGCGCTGGATGAGCATTTCGCCCAGATCGGCGGGTGGATCACCGCCGCCCTGGTTCGCCTCGGCGACCTTCCCCTCACCTTCCAACCGGCCCGGGAAGGTGAAGAGCGGTAGCACTTCCTACGCTGGGGTAGCCTGGTAGCGGTGCACTCATCGGAGCGGTCGATTCAACTTCCCGGGGCGGAACCCATGCTGATCCTGTTGGGATCGACCGAGTCCAGCATCGTCAAACACCTGGACGAGGATCTGATCGCCAAGGCGGCCGACATCGACATCCGCTCCGACGTGGTGTGGATCGAGGTCGAGGACTGCCGCTGGTATCTGCGGGAACTGGTGAGTCGCATCACCAACCGGGCTGCGGTTCGCATTGCCTTCGCCGATCTGGACTCCCGAACACCGGAGCTGGTCCAGCAGGCGCTGATGTCGGTCCCCCTCGATGTAGTGGCCGACCGGCTGGAACAGGAGGAGCTGGCCAGCAATGATCTCGAATACGAGGTCCGATACCAACCGATCGTGCGTCTGGGCACCCGGACCGTTGTCGGCTATGAGGCGCTCATCCGGGGCCGGCTGGGCGACGAACATCTCACGGCCGACGATCTAATCGGCCGAGCAATGAAGGGTGGCTGGTTGCTCGATCTCGACGCCCGCTGCCGGGATCATGCGGTCCGTGGCGTCGGCCCCTGGCTGGGTGCCGGCCTGCTGTTTCTCAACATCATGGCCCCGGACGGGACCTTCGATCTGGCGGCGGCCCGCAAGACCATCCGGCAGGCCGAGGACATCGGCCTCGAGCCTGATCAGCTGGTGTTCGAAACAGCCGAGCGCAATCGTTACGTCGACATTGATCTGGCCGCGGCCCAGCTCAACAAGCTCCGCAACATCGGGGTCAGGATCGCCATCGACGACGTGGGCGACGGCTACTCCAGCCTGCGGGTAGCCACCAGTTTCAAACCCGACGTCCTCAAGCTGAGCGGTGATCTGGTCCACGCACTGCCGGGATCGGAGGCCACCGCCATCATCAGGGCCGTGGTCGATCTCGCTCATCAAACCGGGGCGTGGGTGGTGGCCGAAGGGGTGGAGAGCGAGGCCCAGGCCTCGACCCTGCTGAAGCTGGAGGTCGATTGGGGTCAGGGCCTGCTGTTCGGCGGACCCCGTCTACTCCCGGCCGGCTAGGCGGTCCACCGCCTCCGGTCACTAGTTTCACTTGGCCGCTTGGATGTTCACGATCAGGTCAAGTTTCGGCGACGTTTGGCCGGAGGCCAAACTCAAGCCGTCCTCGGCCGTCGGCAGGAGCACCGTCTCGCCGTACTAGAGCTGGTCGAGGAACTCGGAGAGAGGACGCCGGGGTCGAGGACCGACATGGGATATCACCTCGGCTGCGGCCATCGAGCCCAACCGGCCGGATTCGAGCAGGCTCAAGCCCCTACTCAACCCGAACAGCACCCCGGCCGCATACTGGTCGCCGGCCCCGGTGGTGTCGACCACCGGATCGACCTTTTCCGGAGCAACCCTGACCCGCTCGCCGTGGGAGATGAGCCACGAACCGCGGGCACCGAGTGTCACACACGCCAGCGGGACCTCGGTTGCCACCCGGTCCACGGCCTCGTTGAGCTCGCACTCGTAGAGCCGGGTCAGCTCGGCCTCGTTGGCGAACAGGATGTCGACCGGTCCTGCGACCAGTTCCAGGAACTCGTGGTGGTGGCGCTCGATGCAGAACGGATCGGACAGGGTGAGCGCCACCTGGCGGCCGGCATCGCCGGCCACGGCCATGGCTTTGCGGATGGCCTGTTTGGCCGATTCGACATCCCACAGGTAGCCCTCACAGAACAGGATGCGCCCGGCGGCCACGGTGTCGGCATCGACGTCGCCCGGTTCCAGCATCACCGAAACCCCGAGATAGGTGCTCAGCGTTCGCTGGGCGTCGGGGGTGACCAGGATGAGGCAGCGAGCGGTGGGAGGGCCGACGATGGACGGTTTGATGTCGAACTCGACACCGAGCGAGCGCATGTCGTCGATGAACACCCCTCCGAGGTAATCGTCGCTGACCTTGCCGATGTACGACGCCGACCCGCCGAACGAGGCGATTCCGGCCATGGTGTTGGCGGCGGAACCGCCCGATGACTCCACGAGGTTGGTATCACCGGGATGATCGCTGTCGCCGGAATGGGAGGCGGCCATGAGCCGGTACAGCTCATCGGCCCGATCGTGGTCGATGAGGTGCATCGCCCCTTTGTTCAAACCCTGCTCGTCGAGGAACGCATCGCTCGACACCCCGATGACGTCGACAATGGCGTTGCCGACGCCGACGACATCGACGGTGCCGGTCTCGCCCGCACCGGCTTCGAAGGTCTCGGTCCCGGCCTGGCCGGCCGGCTGGTCGTTCCGGGGATCGACGCTGGAATGACCATCACTACCAACCGCTGGCTGCGCTCCTACCACGGAAAAAACCGTACCTGCTGGCCGGCCGATTCACGATTCCCCGTCGCTCCAATGCCGCCGGGGACGAAAACCAGTTGGGGTGGACCCAAAGGTCCACCCCAACTGATAGCCGATGACGAACAGACTCGCCGTCAGCTACATCCACTGGTGTTGCCACACCCAGGACAGGCGTGGCAACTACCAGCTCGTTGCATGGTGATGCCGCACTGCATGCAAATCGGTGCATCGGGATCGGCCACCGGCGCGTTCGACGACTCGGTGGACGGTCGCTCCGATGAGGACTCGGTGGCCGACCAGTTGGCCAGCAGATCGTCGGCCGATTCCACCGAGGGAGGATCGACCGGGAGTTCGCCCGGAGAGGAAACGGCCTCGTCCACACCGGGCAGTGTGGGCTGGCTACGCTCGCCGGTGGTGAAGATGCCGAGCGAGGCTCGGTCCTCATAGCTGAGATAGAACACGGCGAGCTTGCGGAACAGGTAATCCATGATGGAGGTGGCGATCCGGATGTCGGGATCATCGGTCATGCCCGCCGGTTCGAACCGCATACCGGTGTAGGTCTCCACATAGGCCCGTAGCGGCACCCCGTACTGGAGGCCGTGGCTGAGCGACAGGGCCAGGGCATCCATGATTCCGGCCATGGTCGAGCCCTGCTTGGACACCCTCAGGAACACCTCGCCGGGACGACCGTCGTCATATTCACCCACGGTGACGAAGGCCTTGCAGTCGGCCACCCGGAACTCGAAGGTACGGGACCGGCGATCGCGGGGCAGCTTCTCCCGAACCGGCTTGTAGATGATCTTGGGCTCGGGCTCGACGACCGGGGCTGCGGTTGCGGTGGCCGACCGGTCATCATCGTTGTCGGCGTCCGACTTCTTGGCCATGGACAGCGGCTGGGCCACCTTGCAGTTGTCGCGGTAGATGGCGATGGCCTTGACCCCCATCTTCCAGGCGTCGATGTGGAGTTGCTCCACGTCCTCGACCGAGACCTCCTCGGGCATGTTCACCGTCTTGGAGATGGCCCCGGAGATGAAAGGCTGCACGGCGGCCATCATCTTGACATGGCCGAGGTAGTGGATGGGATTGTCTCCCATGGAGCAGGCGAACACGGCCACATGCTGATCCTGCAGTCCCGGGGCGCCGAGGATGGTCTTGTTCTCGTCGATGTAGGCCACGATGGCGTCGATCTGCTCGGAGCTGTAGCCGAGGCGGCCCAGAGCCCGGGGAACGGACTGGTTGACGATCATCATCGTGCCGCCACCCACCAGCTTCTTCATCTTGCATAGACCGAGGTCGGGCTCGATACCGGTGGTGTCGCAGTCCATGAGCAGGCCGATGGTGCCGGTGGGAGCCAGCACGGTGGCCTGGGCGTTACGCACCCCGACCGACGGGCTCAGCTCACACACCCTGTCCCAGGCGTCGCCGGCTTCGTCGAGTATGGCGACCGGAGCATTGTCGCCGTCGATGTCGGATACGGCGGCCCGATGCTGGTTCAGCACCCGCAGCATGTGCTCCTCGTTGTCCTCGTAGCCGGCGTGGGGGCCCATCCGGGCCGCGGTACGAGCCGAGGTGTAGTAGGCGTGGCCGGTCATCAGGGAGGTGATGGCGGCCGCCGTGGCCCGCCCTTCGTGCGAGTCGTAGGGTAGGCCCAGGTTCATCAGCAGGGCACCGATGTTGGCGTAGCCGAGACCGAGCTGGCGGAATCGACGGGAGTTCTCGCCAATTGCCTCGGTGGGATAGTCGGCCCGTCCAACCAGAATCTCCTGAGCGGTGAAGAAGTGCTCGACCGCCGTCTTGAACCCCTCGACATCGAAGGTGTCATCCGGGTCGAGGAACTTGAGCAGGTTGAGGCTGGCCAGGTTGCAGGCCGAGTTGTCCAGATGCATGTACTCGCTGCACGGATTGGATCCGTTGATCTTGCCGCTGTTGACCGAGGTATGCCACCGGTTGATGGTGGAGTCGAACTGCATGCCGGGATCGGCGCACTCCCACGACGCCTGAGCGAACTGGCGCATGATGTCGCGGGCCTTGACCATGCGGATCACGTCGCCGGTGGTACGGGCCACCAGGTTCCAGTTCTCGTCGTTGACCACGGCCTGCATGAACTCGTCGGTGACCCGGACCGAGTTGTTGGCGTTCTGATACTGGATGGAGTGGCTGTCGGCGCCGTCGAGATCCATGTCGAAGCCGGCTTCCCGGAGCACCCGGGCCTTGCGCTCCTCGGTGGCCTTGCACCAGATGAACTCTTCGACGTCGGGGTGGTCGACGTCGAGCATGACCATCTTGGCCGCCCGGCGCGTCTTGCCCCCCGACTTGATGGTTCCGGCCGAGGCGTCGGCGCCCCGCATGAAGCTGACCGGGCCCGAGGCCGTACCGCCGCCCCTCAGCTGCTCGTCGGACGATCGGATTCGAGACAGGTTGATGCCGGCACCGGAACCACCCTTGAAGATCACGCCTTCCTCGACGTACCAGTTCAAGATCGCATCCATGGTGTCGTCGACCGCCAGGATGAAACAGGCCGAGGCTTGCTGGGGGACGCCGCGAACTCCGATGTTGAACCACACCGGCGAGTTGAAGGCCCCCATCTGGTTGATGATGAGGTACTTCAGCTCATCGTTGAAGATCTGGGCTTCGGTGGCGTCGAAATAGCCGTCCTCGATACCCCACTTGGCGATGGTGTCGACCACCCGGTCGACCACCTGCTTGAGCGACGTCTCGCGCTCATCGGTGCCAAGGGTGCCCCGGAAGTACTTCTGGGCCAGGATGTTGGTTGCGTTGACGGACCAGAAGTTGGGGACCTCGACATCGAGCTGCTCGAAAGCGATCTCACCGGTCTTCCAGTTGGATATCCGAGCGTCACGCTTCTCCCACGTGACGGTGTCATACGGATCGACCCCGGCGGTGGTGTAGTACCGACGGAGGCCAATGCGGGTTTGCTCGGATGCGAGGGCCATTTTCACTTCACTTTCTGACTACTGATGCTTCGTATCGTCGACCGGCCCGGAGGCGGATCGACCGATGATGATCATTGCGACACGGCACATGGGTGATTGACAACAATGGGCTTTCGACATTTCCGGTTGTTGATCAACCTGCCTGCGACCCGATTGGTCGTCCTCACTCGTCCTTGTCGACATTGATTCGACGAGGCAATGATTTGGTTCAGTTGTACGGTGCGGCTGTGACACTTTGCCGAGCTGTGTCGGCGTCGGCCGTGCGCTCACGTCGACCGGTTCGAGGCAGTGGGCCTGGTGCCGATGTCGGTGTCGCCCGGTCGCGGTCGCGTCGAGCCGCTACCTGGTTCGTTGCGTGTACTCAGCCCGAGGGCTGAACGATGTTGTAGTCAGCACAACAGAACCCGCCGTTCCGCCCGTCGGGCGTTGCTCCGTGCGCCTCTCCTCTGACCGTTGAACCGTACCGACCCCCTTTCCACCCAGGTCGATCCGTCCTGCGGCCCCTTCTGTCTTCTCACACGGAACGCCCCGAAAGGGCCGTTCTGTACTCGTGGAAGATGGTTGCTGCGTGTGCTCCGACTGGTTTTTGCTCCTTCGGCTCTCCTGTTTGTCTTGGCGGTAGGTTGCGTGGTCTCGGCGTGGCCGCTCGGTGCCTCAGCCGGAGCGAATCCGGTGGATCGGCGGGCGAATGGCGGCAGGCGGTTCGACCAGGCAGCAGACTCGCAAACCCCTGCTCGTCGGCCGGTGGTGGGTGTTTTCTCCCACCGATCGGCGAGCTTGGCTACTAGCCAGCCACTAGATCTTGTGCTTGCCGCCAGCTCGACTTCGAGCGACGCACAAGATGTAGTTTGCCATTACATCATTGTAATTACGACGGTGTCAATGGGCGTTTTTTGATTTTGTGGCAAATTGCCCGGGCCGAACCGGCGACGGCACCCCGAACCCCACCACCATCGGGGTCCACGCCACCTCCCCGCCGATGAACCGTCATCGCAGAACCCGCGAGATGGAGCCTCGGGCACGGGCGCGGCCCGACGTCGGGCCCCAGCCCGGGCGCCGGTCTCGCCACGGACGTGTGGCCCCGCACCGGTGCCGTCGGTTGTCGCTCCTGCCCGGGCCCGCTTCATTCGACCTCGATCCCTTCCCTGCCGTTTACTCGCCCCGCCGTAATCGGCGGGACATTCGCCCGGTCGCAGGGCAGGGCGCGGTGACGGAGATCGAGACGTCGGTATCAGGTCGAGGTTCGATCGTTGGCCGGCGAACGTTCGCCGATCCGGACATAGCTAGCAAACCCATGGAGTCCCGTGTCAAACCAGGCTCCTACCATACTGATGCCCTACACCGACCTCCGTCACGCTGCCCCACGACGGGCGTACCCCCACCGTAGTGACGGCCACCTGTGGATTGTAAGGGGAAGACAATGTGGATTTTGTTGTGGATTACCCGTCCGGGCTGTGGGCAGGTGTGACGGAGCGGGGATGTCCTGGGGATAGCCCGGTGGCGGCCGCCGTCACCGGTACGGGGCGGGCGACGCCACATCATCCGACCACGTGCTCGGCATCATCTGTTCAATATGATGGCCGAGTGAAGCGCCTTTATCCCCCCAATGGCTTGATCGACACCGATGGCGACGACGACACCGTCGATCCCCTGGACGAGGTCGGTCGAGAACGCCGCCCCACCCACACCGACCGGCCGTGGGTCTTGACCAACATGATCAGTTCGGCCGACGGGGCCACAGCGGTGGGCGGCGTGTCCGGCGCCTTGGGTGGAGACGGCGACCGGGCCATGTTCCGAGCACTGCGAGGCGTGGCCGACATCGTGTTGGCCGGTGCGTCGACGGTTCGACAGGAGCGGTACCGGCCGGCTGCACGTCATGACGAGACCGTCGACCGGCGGCGAGCCCGGGGCCAGGCCGACCGACCCCGCATCGCCGTCATCACCGCCTCGGCGAGATTGGATGAGACCCTTCCCCTCTTTCACGACCCCGACGATCGACCCATTATCCTCACCGGCGGTTCGGCCGATGCCGATCGCCTGACCCGCCTTCGTACGGTGGCCGAAGTCATCGTCGCCGACGACGACTCGGTGGCCCCGGCCTGGGCCCTGGCCCGGCTCCACGCCCTTGGGGCCGGCGTGGTGCTGTGCGAGGGAGGACCGTCGCTCAACGGCCAGTTCGTGGCCGCCGGCCTCATCGATGAGTGGAACCTCACCATCGCGCCCATGACCGTTGCCGGTGATTCCCCCCGCGCCGCCGTCGGACCGCTGCCCGAGGGTCCCCCGCCGGGCATGACCCTGGAGCGAGTGTGGGTTGATGACGAGGACTACCTCTTCTGCCGGTGGACGCGTCGAACCTACCCGGGTTCCTAGGGCGGGGCCACGGGCCACCACCCCCGAACGGGTCTGCTACGGAACCGGCGATTCGCTGGGATCGCGCTTGATCAGCCGGGCCTCGCGCTCGAAATCGTCGATGTCGGTGAAGTCTTTGTAGACCGAGGCGAATCGAAGATAGGCCACCTGGTCGACGGACCGGAGCTGGTCGAGCACCGCCAATCCGATCCACTCCGATGTGACCTCGAAACCCTGGCTTCGGGCCCGTTCTCGAACCCCGTCGACGATGGCCTCGAAGTCATCGGTCGTCAACGGCCGACCTTTACACGCCGCCATCAAGCCGTCCACGATCTTCTGACCGTCGAACGGCTGCCGCTCCCCGGAACGTTTCACCACCACCAAGGGGGACTGCTCCACCTTCTCGAACGTGGTGAACCGCTGCTCGCACGACACGCATTCCCGCCGGCGACGGATGGAGGCGCCGTCATCAGCCGAGCGCGAATCGATGACCCGGGTATCGCTGGCCATACATACCGGACATCGCATGGCAACCAAGCTAGCGGGCGCTACGCCAACCAGGCTGCGCACGCCTACATCAATCTAGGTGCAGTGGGACGACGAACGACCATAGCCGGTCCGATCTCCGTTCCTAGTCCAGCAGTTCCCGGGGGACCACGATCTGCTGGCCCACCTGCACGGTCGACCCTCCGTTGAGATCGGCCAGCGCGGCGACGGCGTCCCGACGATCATGGCCGGGGGCGTACCGTTCGGCGATCGACCACAACGAATCTCCGGGGGCGGCGACCACGACGAGATCGTCGGCCCCGGCGGTGGCCACAGCGGCCGCCGGCGACGAGGCGGCCGACACCATGGCGGACCAGTCCTGGGCCGGCGGCTGACCCTGGGCCACCCGAACCGCCAGGAGAGCCCCGACGATGAGGGCGGCGGCCAAGGCCACTGCAGGCCCCGAACCGATGACCGAACCCAGCACCGGCGATGCCGACAGTCGCTCGACCATACGATCGAAGACGACGAACGGCCCGGACGGGGCCGGCGTGACCGAGTGGTCGGCCCTGGCAACAAACTCGCCGCCGGCTTCATGGGCCGGGACCGGGAAACCGGACGGGGCGGACCTGGTGTTGTCGACGACGAGGCGAAGATGAGGACGGACCTCGGACCGGGGGCCGGGATCTGCGGGAAGGGAACGGGCGGTGCGAGACGGGGTCTCGGGTCGAAGAAAAGCAACCATGGCGACATTCTCCTCAAAGGGTGTGACAGTCTGGACCCGATCGGCACCGGCGCTCGTGCCGAATCAACTTCGACGAACGGTTGTTCGTCAGACGCATGTTCGATATACTAACGAACAGTCGTTCGCTGACAACCTCTTGGCGGATGAAATTTCGAACAATTGTTCCGCATCGCACCGACCATCCACATTCACCAAGGACAGGGAGATCGCCATGGGCGAGCACAAGCTAACGAAACGTCAACGACAGATCCTGGAGTTCATCGAACGTCAGATGAGAGAGAACGGGTTTCCTCCGTCGGTCCGGGAGATCGGGGCCGAGGTCGGCCTTCTGTCACCGTCGTCGGTCCACTCACAGCTGGCCACGCTGCAGAAGCAGGGGTACCTGGTGCGGGATCCGGCCAAGCCCCGGGCCATCAAGGTCCGGTGGGATTCGGTGACCGGAGCGACCGGTATCGAGCGACGCCCGGTACGTCACGTACCGTTGGTGGGAGATGTCGCCGCCGGCACCGATGTACTGGCCGAGGAACACATCGAGGAGACGCTGCCCGTACCCGCCGACCTGGTGGGCGACGGTGATCTGTTCATGCTGCGGGTCCGAGGCGACTCGATGATCGAGGCCGGCATTCTCGACGGTGACTATGTAATCGCCCGGGTGCAGAACCATGCTCGCCACGGCGACACCGTGGTCGCCGGTATTCCCGGCGGTGAGGCCACGGTGAAGGTCTACAACCGCAATCGCAACAAGATCATCCTGGTTCCCGCCAACTCCTCCATGGAACCCATGGAGTACCCCGATCACGAGGTCGAGATCTACGGCAAGGTGGTCTCGGTCATGCGCCGGCTGTAGCGGTGCGGCACCATCGGCCGTCAGCCGGTTGGGTCTCCGCCACCGCCGGTTGACGGCCGACCTTCTCCCTCGAACCATCGACGGTGCCCCGTGGGCGCCGCCCGCAGTTCGGTGCCCGCCATGTCTAGTGCGGCTCGATCACGACATCCTTCCAGAAGCCGGGGTACTTGACCGCAATGGTGGGATATCGCTTGACCCAGGGCTTGATCATGTGATCGACGCCGAAGTGGGTCAACGGAACGACGGGCGCCTCCTCGGCCAAGATCTCCTCCGCCCGACGGTAGAGCGCAAGCCGTCCCGGCTGATCGACCGATCGGCCGGCCAGCTCGATAACACCCCAGTATTCTTCGTTCGCCCAGACTGGTTGAGCCATCTCGACACCCACTCGCAGGAACGTATCGGGGTCGGGATAGTCGGCCCACCAGCCTGCGATCTTTACGGTCCCATGAGTGCGGCCACTCGGCGCAAGGAGAGCCTCGATACCGTGCGCTTCCGCAATCTCACAGCGGATCCCCAGGGTCGTCTGCCAGCTCTGTTGCAGGAACGAGGCGATGTGCCGCCGGGAAGGCATGCAGCTGATGGCAAGTTCCGGGAAGCCCTGACCGGCCGGAAAGCCGGCGGCGGCCAGGAGCTCCCGGGCCTTCTCCGGGTCGTGGGGCAAGGCGATGCCGTCGACGTGTCCGGGCATGCCCGGCGGCACGATCCCCGCGGTGATGGCGTCGCCGTAGCCATCGAGACGGCCACGGGCCAACAACGAACGGTCCAGGCCATGAGCAAGCGCCTGTCGAACCCGGCGGTCGATGAAGGCCGGATGTGCAGGGTCGACCCAGTAGAACAAGGTTGTCAAGGACTTTCGAGCCGAGTACTCGGCGGGCTTGCGGCGACGTAGAGCGACCATGTCCTCGAGTTGGCCGAACCAGGTGGACAAGACGTCGAGCTCACCGGCTTCATACATCGCCATTTGTGTCTCACCCGGTACGCCAAGGGCGAGCTGGACCTGTTCGAGATTGCCCGTGAAGGCCCCGTGGAAGCGATGATCGCGCTTCAGCACCATTGATGTGCCTCGCTCCCAGCTCTGCAGCCGGAACGGGCCGTTGGTCACGATGTGGTCGGGGCTCGCCCAATCGTTGCCATGCTCGAGGACAACATGTCGGGGGATCGGCAGCGAGACATAGTAGGCAAGATTGTGAATGAAGTAGCTGGTCGGCGCCTCGAGCTCGATCTCCAGTGCCCGGGCGTCGAGAGCACGGATGCCGACCCTTTCGAGATCGTCGTGTTGGCCGAGATGGTAGCCTTGTGCCCCTTTTCACCGGGTGGAGCAGTCGACCCGCAACCGGGGTGGCCGTCGCTGGATCGAGGGAGCGATGGTAGGTGAAGGCGAAGTCATGGGCCGTGACCGGCACCCCGTCACTCCAGAAGACGTCGTCGCGCATATGAAAGATGTAGCGCCGCCCCCGGTCACGAATCTCCCAGCGATAGGCGACATCAGGCACGATCTCGCTCTCGGGTCCGAAGTCCACCAACCCGCTGAAGAGCTGTGTTGCAACCGGTGCACTCAAGCTCTGGCCGCCCATTGACGGATCGAGCGTTGCCGGGTCGTCCCATATCAATCGCAGGGGGTGCGGAGCATGTGATGTCGCCCGATGCAAGCTGAACGTGCCGGCGTCCACCGCCTGCGGCCACAATGCGAACGCCTCGTCGAAGGCACGCTGGGCCCGGTCGTAGTCGAAGGCGTTCTGGAAGGTGAGACCAAGCTTCATCAGCGTGTGGGCGATGGCTTCGCGATCGCGCCGGTCCCGGAGAAGCTCGATGGCGCGACGATAGTGCTCGGCCGCTTCCTCCTGGGCGTACAACGCGTGGGCGCGATCTCCGGCTCGAATCAGGTAGACCACGGCATGCTCGACGTCGCCCGCCTCGCAGTAATGGTGGGCCAACGTGGCCAGCACCGGCTCGACCTGGTCACCATGGATCTCCTCGACCGCGGCCGCAATCCGCCCATGCAGGGCACGCCGCTCGCTGTCGCCGAGCGAGCCGTAGAGGTAATGCTGGAACATCACGTGGGAGAATTGGAAGTGCGAAGACACGTGCTCGCCGATCTGAGCGCTTCCCGACGTGCGCACCAGTCCATGGCGACTGGCCAGAGCGCGGAGCCGGCGATCGACGTCGCCCACGCCCCCTACCGCAACGAGGAGCTCCGCTGTGAAGCGCTCACCCTGGACGGCGGCCGCCTCGAGCAGGCGGCGATCATCGGCGTCGAGTCGCACGAGCCGCTGCTCGATCACTGCACTCACGCGACTTGGCACCGCCTCCCAGTCGATGGGCTCGCCCTCGACCCAGCGCCCTTCGTCATCCTGAACCAACTGGCCCTGCTGGCGCATCTCGCGAAGGAGTTCCACCAGGAAGAGCGGGTGGCCGCGGGTGCGCCGGAACAGCTGAACCCGGAACGGCTCCCCCAACCGGTTGGGCTCGCCATCGAGCAGGGCATCACTCAGCCGGCGCGCCCTTTCCATGTCGAACTCTTGCAGATCGAGGTTGATCGCCCCGTACAGCCGCTCGAACTCGAGGATGGTCTGTCGCAGCGTGTGTCCGGGCTCACCGTCGCCTGCCACCTCGATCTCGCTCGGGCGAAACGCACCGGCGATGAGAATCCGGCTACCCTCGCCTCCGACCGAGATGGAAGAGCAGGCTGACCGAGGCGGCATCGGCCCACTGCAGGTCGTCGATCACCAGCATCAGCGGACGCTGCCGGGCCAGCGTCTGCAGCGCTGTGGTCAGCTGATCGAAGAGCGGACTCCGCTCGATGTCGTCCCCCTCCCCCGTGGAACCATCCGGTCCAAGCCATCGGGCAATGCTGGCGGCCGGCACGAGGGTTCCGACCAGGGATGGGGCCACACGCCGGATGATGCCGGCGGCATCCGGGGCCGCCGCCCACAGCCGTTCGATCTGTCCTGGCAGGAGAGGTCCACTCTGACCCCGCCGCTCGAGGTCTCCCACCAGTGTGAGCAGGATGTCGCGGAACGGGAGGTTGGGGCCGACTGCGGTGGAGGCGAGTCGGCAACGATCGGTCGTTGATCGAGCGGCATCCGGTGGATGGCGCGCTCGCCGAGGGCACCAACGATGAAGTCATCCTGCTCGGCGTCGGGGACCGGGAGCGCATCGGCCAGCCGCTGCGCCATCAGACGCGACGGCCGTCGTTCGTCGTGCTCGATCTTCTTGATCGTGACGACTGCGCACGCCACCTTGCGAGCAAGCGCAGCCTGTGTCAGATCGAGCGCCAGCCGGCGCCGTCTGACCCAGTATCCGAACGAGCTCGTGTCGTTTCCCGGCAGGCGTTCCGCCACTGGTACCTCCCCTGTATCCCTCATGTATCTCTCGGGCGTACCCGGTGGGGGCCGGCTACTGGTCCAATGACCTCGAAGGAACCCTTCCTTCAACCGTACTAGACCAGAGAGGTAACGGAAATGCCGAAATACGTCATCGAGCGATACATACCCGAGGCCGGGCGGCTGAGCCCGGACCAGCTCCAGGCCATCTCGCAGCAGTCTTGCAGCGTGCTTTCGGAGCTGGGCCCTGCCATTCAATGGGTGCAGAGCTACGTCACGGAGGACCGAATCTACTGCACCTACATCGCCCCCGACGAGGCGATGGTCCGCGAACACGCCCGCCGCGGCGGATTCCCCGCCGATCGGGTTGTGGCCGTTCAGGCAACCATCGACCCCACCACCGCCGAGGGGTAGGTGCGACACCATGTGCTCCTATCCCGTCCGTCATCTGAACGATGACCCCGTCGACCACACACTCGACACGGCAGCTGCCGCTGTTGTGTTGCCGCCGGCACGGACCCGGGTGTTCCGAGTCGGCGGACATCCTCGGAGTCGGGCCATCGTGATGGCCGCCCTGAGCCTTCTCGCCACGATGCCCGTTGCGTTGGCCGTCGCTGTTCCCGTGGCCGCATCGGTGACGGCCACCGACGCGAGCACCTGCACCTTCGGTGGACGATACCGACCGGCCTGCCAACGCACGGCCGGAGCCGCTGACGGCTGGTTCGAAGCCGGAGACCTCCAGGGGCCGACGAACGGCGAATCCACACCGGTGCGAAACCTTGCGGTCCGATAGCCTCGGGCCCTTCGAACACGACGACCTGCGGGTGCGCAGTGAATCGGCTCAGACGTTGAACTCTGAGCCGATTCAACCGCATGGGTCACGACGACCCATATTTCCCCCTCAAGCAGGACGGGGTGAACGGCATGCCACCCGATCCGAGCAGAAGGTGCCGGGACCGTACATTTCGGGGACATTACCGGAGCGTTAGGCGAATGTTACCCTTGTCACGCCGAAAGCGCCATACCCAATCTTGTTTTTCGTGCTAGGAGAATCCGAGGTCATCGGCACCCGAGTGCGGACCGATGGTCGGCGTGGGCCACGGCGGTCAAGCGCCGCGCCCGGCCCTCGAAGTCGATACCGGCCAGTTCGGCCACACCGTTCTCGGTGACGACATAGTCGGCCAGATAGCGACTCACGGTAACCGGGGCCGGCGGCTCGATGGCGGCCACGATGCGCGACACCGCACCGGAGCGAGCCGTCGACGGCAGGACCACGATGTTGCGGCCACCCTCCGACAGCCAGGCCGCATTGGCGAAATCGGGCTGGCCACCCGGACCCGACACCACACGCCCGGCCACCGCCTCGGCGTTCACCGACCCGTCCAGGGCGACTTCGACCGCCGAGTTGATGGCGGTGAATCGGTCCTGGGTGGCAAGGGTCGGTATGCCGTGGCTGTAGTTGGAGGCCACGACCACCACGTCGTCCCGGCCATGAAGCCAGCGCACCGCCTCCCGGGTGCCGACCAGGGCCGAGGTGATGTGCAGCCCGGCGTCGACGGTCTTGGCCGAGCCATCCATCGCCCCCCGCTCGATCAGGTCGATGGCGGCATCGCCCAGCATGCCGCTGTGAAGGCCCAGATGACGATGCTGAGCCAGGGCGGCCAGGGCGGCGTCGGGCAACCCACCGATTCCGTACTCGATGGTGGCTCCGTCGCTCACCAACCGGGCCACCAGTTCGGCGATGGCCCCCGCCACCGGATCGGGGCCGGCGTTCGGCGGCGTCGGAGCGTCGGGCGATGGCAGGCAGACCAGGTCGTGGGCTTCGACCTCCACCAGCAGGTCGAACTCGTGGCGCTCGCAGGCCACCGGACCTCGAACAAAGGGCATCGCCGGGTTGACCTCGGCGATGACGAGGGGCGCGGTACGAACCAACTCGACCGCGGCCCCGCCCAGGGCCCCCAGGCTGAACCGCCCATCCGGTCCCGGTGGGCTGACCTGGACCAGTACCACGTCGACCTCCAACGGCCCCCCGTTGGTGAAGAGTCGGAAGAACTGTGACGATCGAGCCGGTACGAGACGAAGCCGGTCGGCCGGCAGACCGGCCGTGGCCCGCGATGGCTGAACCGACAGGTGACGAAACGGCGTGCCCGACCCGAAGGTGGCCAACGGCTCAAGAAGGTAGTCGGAGGCGGTTTCGATGTTGGACCACCGGTCCGGCTCCTCGGCCATGGCCTCGACCAGTGCCGTCGGGGTGCCCATGAGGGCCGACACATAGACCCGTGACCCGTCGGCGATCATGGCCATGGCGTCGGTCATGGTCCCGGACCGTCCGTCTCGTCGGCGCACCGGCGCCGGCAGTTGGCCGTCACGATCCAGGGCCGATCGGGCGATGGCCACCGGTCAGCGGCCCTCGGCGTCCGGATCCGACGGTTCGGTGATCAAGCGATACAAGGCCCGATGGACGGTCTCCAACGACTCCCGCTCCAGCCGTTCGTCGGCGGCGTGGGCCAGGGTGGGATCGCCGGGACCGAAGTTGGTGGCCGCCACCCCCAGTTGATCGAACCGAGCCACGTCGGTCCACGCCAGCTTGGCCCGAACGTCGAGATCGTTGTCGCTGATCAGCCGTTCCAGCAGGGGATGACCGAGCGAGGGGGCGCACGCCGGCGAATGGTCCACCACCATCAGGCGATCACCGTTCTTCCCGCTGCCCGAGCCGAGATCCGTGTCGGCGAACGGAGCCAGCATGTCCCGCATGTGGGCGTAAGCCTCGTCACCGGTGCGATCGGGGGCGTAACGATAATGAATGGCCAGGGTGACCTCGTCGGGAATCACATTGCCGGCCACCCCACCGTGTATCGTCACGGCCTGAACCGACTCCCGGTAGGTACACCCGTCGATGACGGGGGTTCGGACCTGGTGGTTGGCCAGCGCCTCCAGTACCGGGGCCAGACGATGGATGGCGTTGCGGCCCATCCACGGGCGGGCGGTGTGGGCTCGAGCCCCGGTCAGGGTCAGCTCGAATCGCATGGCCCCCTGGCAGCCGGCCTCGATCACCGCCCCCGTCGGCTCGCCCACGATGGCGCAATCGCCGTGCAGAAGGTGGGGGGCTTCAGCGATGAGTTCGTTGAGCCCGTTGTGTTCCTGGGCCACCTCTTCTCGGGCGTAGAAGACGAAGGTAAGATCGAGAGCCGGGTCGGGCACTGTGCGGGCCAGGTGAAGGAAGACGGCCAGCCCGCCCTTCATGTCGGTCGAACCCAGACCCCACAGGGTGTCACCGTCGATGCGGGCGGCGGCGTTGTTGTTGGCCGGCACGGTGTCGGTGTGGCCGACCAGCAGCAGCCGGCGGTTGCGACCGAGCTCGGTGCGGGCCACCAGATTGTCGCCGATGCGGGTCACGGTCAGATGATCGAGACCGGCCAGCTCGGCCTCCAGCCAATCGACGAACGGCCGTTCTTCAAACGAGATCGACGGCATATCGACAAGTTGGGCGGTGAGGGCCAACAGATCAGCCATGGGCCCACGGTAGCCGGTAGTCTGAACAGTGATGTCAACTGCAGATGCCGCTGTCGAATCCGCTTCCTCCGGTTCCGGCCAAGGGATCAAGGAAGCCACCGGCCCCGGTGCCGACTCGGTCCGAACCGAATCGGTTCGCCCCGAATCGGTTCGCGCCGAGCGCCTTTTCAGCAAGTCCATCGTGGTCTCCGGTATCCGGTGTCTGCTGGCCTACATCGTGTTGCCCTTCGTCACCCCGTTCATCGGATTGGCCCCGGGGGTGGGCGCCGGCTTCGGCCTGGTCATCGGGCTCGTCGCCATCGCCGCCAACCTGTTCAGCATCCGGCGGTTCTGGCGGGCCGACCATCGTTGGAAAGTCCCCGTCACCGTGCTGCACGTGGCGGTGATCGGGCTCCTCGTCGTGCTGGTCATCAACGACATCCGGGAGCTGATGGGATGAGGCCGGAGCTCGCCTGATGCGGCCGTTCTTCCTGGTTGCCGGATTTCTCTGTGTCGGTCTGGGCTGGGTCGGCCTGGTCACGCCGGGCATGCCCGGCACCGTGTTCTTCGTGGCCGCCACCTGGTGCTTTTCCCGCTCCAACCCCCGGCTCGAGCGGTGGGTGCTCGAGTTGCCCGGCGTCGGGCAACTGGTCGACGACTATCGCAGCGGCCTCGGTATGCCCCGGCGGGCCAAGATCACGGCCATCACCTGCATTGTCGTTGCCTGCAGTTTCAGCGCCGGATACGCCATCGAACCGACCTGGGTCCGCATCGTCGTGGCCCTCACCGGACTGGTCGGCGTGTGGTACGTCGGCCGGCGGATTCCGACCCGGGAGCACATGGTGGCGGACCGGGACGACGACACCGCTCCGACCCCCAGCGCTACTGGCCGGAGTGAAGGGCCTCGTTGATCCCACCCCATCGTGAAGGGTCGGACTCCCGCACCTCGATCTTGCCCGTCGTCGAGTTCTGCAGATAGAGCAGACCGGGTCGACCCGACAGCTCCTTGGCCTTGACCTGCTCGCCCCCCGGCAGGGTGACGATGGTTCCCGCCGTCACATAGACACCGGCGGCAACGGTGCAGCCTTCCCCCAACGAGATCCCGATTCCGGCGTTGGCTCCGATGAGGCAGTGCTCCCCCACCGTGATCTTCTCCGTCCCGCCACCGGACAGGGTGCCCATGATGGACGCACCGCCACCGACATCGCTGTTGGCGCCGACGATGACCCCCTGGCTGATACGGCCCTCCACCATGGCCGGTCCCAACGTGCCGGCATTGAAGTTGATGAACCCCTCGTGCATGACCGTGGTGCCCTCGGCCAGGTGAGCCCCGAGGCGGACCCTGGTGGCATCGGCGATACGAATGCCCGACGGCACCACGTAGTCGCACATGTGGGGGAACTTGTCGACGCCCCGGACCATGACCACATGGCCCTGAGCCCCGGCACCGGCCCGCAGCGAATCAAGCCGCTCCGGCACCACCGGCCCGGCGCTGGTCCAGGCCACATTGGCCAGCACGCCGAAGATGCCCTCGACGCTGATCGAGTTGGGGGTGACATGGCGCCGGGACAGCAGATGGAGACGTAGGTAGGCATCGGCGGCGTCGGCCGGACGTTGGTCCAGATCCTCGATGGTGGTGGTGACGACCTCGCCCCGGATCATGCCCAGCTGCTCGGCCGGACAGGTCCGCTTGGGATCGACGCCGTCACCGGGGTACCAGACGTCGAGTCGGGTTCCGGTCTCGGCGTCAACGTAGCTGTGTCCTGTGGCAGTCACGGTCATGCCCACAGCCTACGGGACTTGGCCGATGGGTCACATGCGGACTCAGGCCAGACCGAGACGACGGGCCACCAGCTGGATACGGCTGTCAGGCTGAACCACGGCGATGCGGACATGACCCGAGCCGGCCTCGCCATAGAACTCGCCCGGGCTGACCAGGGCCCCGGCCTCGGTGGCCAACCGCCGGGCGAAGGCCCAGGCGTCGCCGTCGGGAGCCGGGCACCACAGGTAGAAGCCGCCCCCCGGCAGCGGCGTGACCGCCCCCAGCTTCTCCACCACCTGCTGCATCAGTTCCAGCCGCCGGCGATACAGGCTCCGCTGGGTCTCGACATGGGCTTCATCACCGAAGGCGGCCACCGCCGCCGCCTGGACCGGGCCGGGCTGCATGAAGCCGGCGTGCTTGCGGACCTCACCCAGGTAGTGGATCAGCTCGCCGTCGCCGACATAGAAGCCGCAGCGGGCCCCGGCCAGATTCGACCGCTTCGACAGCGAGTGCACGGCAACCACCCCGTCGAGACCGGTGGCGACGATGGATCGGGGCGGCCCGTCCCAAGTGAAGGCGATGTAGCACTCATCGGAGACCACGGGCACGCCCCGGGCTCGACCCCAGGCGGCAGCGGCGCCCAGATCGTCCAGCCCCCCTGCCGGATTTCCCGGGGTGTTGACCCACAGGCACAGGGCCCGGGCGGCATCGGCATCGTCAATGGCGTCGAGGTTGATACGCCACCGGTCGTCGACCGGTACCGGCACGGCCCGGCACCCGGCCAGGGTGGCCCCCATGGCGTAGCTGGGATAGCTGACGGCCGGGTAGAGCACAGTGTCACGCTCCGGGGTTCGCAGCTTGAGCCAGTGAGGTAGCCCGGCCACGAACTCCTTGGAGCCAATCGTGGCCCGAACGTCGTCGGGGCCGACGGCCCCGTCGCCACCATCGAGACCGACGGTGCGGTTGAGCCACTGGGCGGCGGCCGAGCGAAAGGCCTCTGTTCCGATGGACGGCGGATACGAGCGCTCCATGCCTGATGAGGCCAGGGCGTCGACCACTGAGGGGGGCGGGGGGTCGAACGGGGTGCCGATGGACAGATCGACCACGCCGCCGTCGTGGCTGCCGGCGATGGTCTTCAGTTCGTTCAGTCGGTCGTAGGGGTACGGGGGTGGTACGAAGCCCATCGGCCGATGTTACCGGCGCCCACCCCGGGTCGAGCCGGGGCCGCCCGCTGCGTCGGCGGCGGGCAGTTTGCTCACCACCACCTCGGACAGCCGCTTGGCCGACGATGACTCGAGCCGGGCCGTGAGCCGCATTCCCTTCTCCTCCGACTCCTCGCTCAGCACCTGGCCCTCACGATGGGCGGCGGCCAGCAGGTCACCTCGAGCCCATGGCACGAAGAGTTCGAACAGTTCGGTGTCGGCCCGCAATTCCTCGGCCAGGGCGTCGAGCAGGCGGTCCATGCCCTCCCCGGTCACAGCCGAAACGCCGACCGAACCCGGGTGTTGGGCCACCAGCCGTTCCATGTCGTCGGCCACGTCGGCCTTGTTGAACACGATGAGCTGGGGGATCTCGTCGGCCCCGATCTCGGCCAGTACGTCGCGCACGGCGTTGATGTGGGCGTCGGGGTCGGGACCCGAGCCGTCCACCACGTGAAGCAGCAGATCGGCTCCGGCCGCCACCTCCAGGGTGGACTTGAACGCCTCCACCAGCTGGTGGGGTAGCTTTCGCACGAAGCCGACGGTGTCGGTCATCAGGATCGGCTCACCGCCGGGCAGGCTGAGCTTGCGGGTCGTGGGGTCGAGGGTGGCGAACAAGCGGTCCTCCACCCTGACCTCGGCCCCGGTCAGGCATCTCAGCAGCGACGACTTACCGGCGTTGGTGTACCCCACGATCGACACCGTGTGATAGGGCGAGCGATGGCGGGCCTTGCGCTGGTTCCGACGTCGGGCCGAGATGGAGGCCAGGTCCCGCTCCAGCTTGTGCATGCGCCGAACCAGGCGGCGACGGTCGACCTCGATCTGGGTTTCACCCGGACCTCGGGTCCCGATGCCGCCGGCCTGCTGGGAGAAGTCCTTCTTGTTGCGCAGTCGGGGCAGCCGGTAACGAAGCTGGGCCAGTTCGACCTGGGCCTTACCCTCGGCCGAAGTGGCATGCTGGGCGAAGATGTCGAGGATGACGGCGGTGCGGTCGAGCGCAGTGCGCTTCAGCATGCGCTCCAGGTTGACCTGTTGACCGGGGGTGAGCTCGTCGTCGAAGACCACGGTGTCGGCGTCGATGGCGAGCGAGGAGTCCAGGATCTCCTGGACCTTGCCCTTGCCCACGAAGGTGGCGGGGTCGGGTCGGTCCCGGCGTTGCACGATGCGATCCAGGGCGTCGGCCCCGGCGGTGTCGACCAGAAGGGCCAGCTCGTCGAGCGAGGCCTCGGTCTCGGCATCGGTCCGCCCGGCGGTCTTGACCCCGACCAGCACGATACGTTCCCGGAACGCCCGATCGAGGAAGCCCCGCTCAACGGTGGAACCGTATTCTCCGAAGGCACCCCGATGCTCGCTCTCCACTCTCCCGACGTCCCAGTTGGGGAGCCCGTCGCCGTCCAGGCGGTTCGGATCAGCTCCATCGTCCACGAAGCCGACGTCGTAGTCGTCGAAGGGACCGAGGTCGTCGCCGGTGTCGACAGCGTCGCCGTCCCAGCCCCGATCGTGGACCCCGGCTCCGGCCGTACCGTTCGACGACGATTCTGTTGCGGCGGATCGGTTGGATGATGGCCGAGGTGAGGATGGACTGTCGTTACCCAAGGATGACGCTCCCGATATAGCCGGCGGGGCCGCTGAGAAAGATCTCATCGCCGTCCAGTTCAACGGTAGCCGAACCCCCGGGCATGGTCACAGCGGTTTTCGCACCCACCATGCCGGCCCGGTTGGCGGCCCAGGCGGCGGCGCACGCCCCCGACCCGCAGGCCTGGGTGATCCCCACCCCCCGCTCCCACACCTTCATCCGGATGTCACCGTCGTCGGTGACGTGGACGACATGGACGTTCACACCATCGGAATGGCCGGCCTCGACCCGGGGACCGGCCACCGCCATGTCCACCGCCTCGAGATCGTCGGCAGTGGCGACAAACCCGACCACGTGGGGGTTGCCGAGATCGACGCCGGCCTCGGCGATGACGGACACACCGGCGTCGGCCCAGCGGCCGTCGGCCCCGGGCGCAGGACGAGCCCGGCCCATGGATGCGCGAACCTGCCACGTCGAACCGGGAACCGGCTGCACGACGAGTTGGCGGGAGCCGGCGTCGGTCTCGACAACCAGGGCAACAGGACCGTGGATACCGGGGTCGGCCGGGTCATCGGGCACGGGCGAACCGAGTAGTCGCTGCACGACGGCCTGGCCCAGGCAACGAATCCCGTTGCCGCTGATCTCGGCCCGGCTACCGTCGGCATTCCACAACACCATTGCCCAGTGGGTGGTGGAGCCATCCACCGGCTGGGCCACGATCAGGCCGTCGGCCCCGATACCGGTCCGGCGGTGACACCAGCGACGAGCCTGATCCGATGACGGCTCCCATTCGGGGGCCAGTACGACAAGGAAGTCGTTGCCCAGACCGTGATGCTTCGTCAGCAGCAGGGACGAGGCGCCGATGCCGTCGGGGGCCGCCGGAGGTATGGTATGCGGGTTTCGGGGGTGGGACTGAATGCCGGGGTCGACCAATGAGTTTCCTCGCTGTTGCCGTCGTTGGTGTTTCTGCCGTCATCGGTGGAGCCGAGCCCGGCCCATAGCCCGTTGGCGGGTGGCCGGCCGGTTCGGCACCGATCTTGTCTCTCCAGGGTACGGGCTGGCGGTGACGGCCACTGTGGTTTTCGGTCCGGGACCCGAGGTTCAGCCGCCCGAGGCCGGTTGGGTCGGGGTCTGCGGTTCGGTGGTCGTCGGCTCGGTCGACGGGGAGGACGTCTCGGTCGACGTGGTGGAGTTCCCGTCCGTGGTTGGCGTCGTGGTCGTCGATGACGAGGAGGAGGAAGAAGAAGAAGTGGTCGCCGTTGATCCCGACAATGTCGAGGTTGTCGATGCCTCGCCGGTGGTGGATGTGGAGCCGGTCTGCGACGACGTGGTGGTGGGTTGGCCGGTCGTTGTACTCGACGAAGGTGCCACCGACGTGGTGGTGGTTGAAGCAGCGGGAATCGACGTGCCGCTGCGGCTTCGTCGAGAGGAACGAACCGCACCGGAGGCGCTCGTCGTGGACTCCGAGCGGTCACTGTCGCCTTCCTCGAGGGAATTGACCGGCAACTCCCCCTGGTCGGTGGCGTCGACGTCCGATTGCGATCCGCCGGTGCCATCATCGAATCGGCTGCGGCTGCCGGACGAGCCGGAATCGGCCCGTCTGCTCGATCCGACGGGCTCGGCGTCGTCGGCCGAGCCGGCCGAGACCACACCACCGGTCGGATCGGCCGTCTGGTCGTCCGAGCCGTCGACCATGGCTCGAACCACGGTGACGATGATCAGACCGGAGACGAGCACGGCGACCGTCGACAGGACGGCGAGAACACCGACGGCGAAGCGTCGCTCGCCGGGGAGTTCCGAATCGCCGGGCATGGGCCGGATCGACGGCGTGGCGGCGGCCTCCTCCGTCGGCAACGCAGGCTCGTCCGTCGGCGCCGGGGGCTGGTGTGTCGGCGCCGGGGGGCGAGGTGACTGATCCGTTGGCACCGGGGGGCGGGGTGACTCCCCTGTCGGCGCCGAGGACTCGAGCGAGTCTTCGTAAACCACCAGCGTGCTCTTCGACAGTGGGCCGATCGGAATCGGCCGAGGCGCGGGGAGGCTCCGCTCGTCGAGATCGAATTCGGTGGTGTCAACCGCATCCCGGGGAGAGAACGGCGACGGCGTAGGGCCGGACATGGATGCACCCGCCTGTCGGTGAATCTGTTGGCAGTATAGTTCCGACGCAGGGGGTTCCAGGGAAGTCGCGCCCCACTCGCTGTGATTCGTGTCGGCCTCGTGGCCGTCGGGTGATTCGTGTCGGCCTCGCGGCCGTCGGGATCAGGCCCAGGACGCCGAGTCGTGGGGCAGCGTGCCCCGGGATGCCCGGATGTAACCGAACGGTGTTTCGTAACGAAGGTTGGAGACCCGGGAGGTGTACACGTCGGCATAACGCTCGAGCTGGCGGGCGAACAGGCTCTTGTCCTGGCCGGCCCGCATCAGTGCCCCCCAGTTCGGGTTGCCCAGGTCTGCGGCCCGGCGGGCCAGGGGGGCGATCTCGTCGTCCAGTCTGAGGGCGGCGGCGCTGACCCGGTTGTAGGCGGCCTGGGTGCCACCGTCGGACTCGGGCCGGCGAGCGGTCAGTCGCAGCTGGGCCTGACGTCGATCCAGATCGATCTTCTGGGCCATGAGCGACCCCAACTTGGCCTGATCTGGGGCGAACTCGATGGCCGCCAGGACCTCCGACTCCAGCTCTCGCACCACCAGCGCCGTCCGCCACCGCAGCACGTCCTTGGTGACGTGGACGTCGCCGAACAGGTGGTCGCCGACGTAGAGCGGCTGGCCACCGGAGATTCCCAGGCTCTCCTCCACCAGCCGGGCGTTGCCGCCGAAGTAGACCGATCCAGCCTCCAGCGTGCCGTGGTAGGGCTGCAGCAGTGAACGTTCCTCGTCGACCACCCGGTAGATGGGGTTGGTGCGGGAGAAGAACCGCGGCTTGTCGGCCGACACGATCACGATGTCGAACAGATCCCGCCACGTGGTGTCCCCGGGGCAGAACTCATCGACGGTGTAGGCCATCATCGTCTTGGTGTAGGCCCAGTCGGAGTTGGTGATCAGCAAAAGGTTCTTTCCCGCCAGGCGTTGGTCCAGCAGGGTGGTGACCAGATCGGGGTCGGGTTCCACGAACCGGTCGGGGTCGGCCACGATGCCGGCCTTGAGGGTGCTGGTCAAGTGGGTCTCGGTCAGGGCGTCGTCGACCAGGCGGTAGAGGTCGGCGTAGCTGGAGGCCCCCGGTAACGGATGCTGGTCGTGTAGCTCGACCAGCTGGGTCCACAGGGCGGCCCGCGACAGCTCGAACATGGTGTTCATGAACATGAATCGGGGCTCGGACAGATCGAGCACGGTTTCGCGGTAGTGGTTGCGAACCTGCTCGAAGGGCAACATGGTGTTGCCGTGCTGGGCCCGAACCACGTAGCCGAACCGGGTGGCCTTGCACAGGTTGCCGAGCTGTAGGTCGAAGGTCAGTCCGATGGTGAACGCATCGGGGTCGAAGATCAGGTCGGCGACCGGTAGACCCTGGCGGCCCAGGATGTCCCGGGCGTACTCGAAGGCCCGATGCTCCCACTCCTCCACCTTGTAGTGGATGAGGGTGTAGTCCATGTCATAGCCAACGGCCTGGACCGCCCGCAGGTTCAGGGTCCGGTTGGCGAACACCCCCCGCTCCGGCGGCGCCGAGTCGAGTTCGACCGTCACATCGGCGCCGTCGGCCTGGTCGGCGGTCGGCACGGGCACATCATCGGTGGCCATCGTGGTCACTGTAGGCAGAGCGGTTGGCGTTGCCCTCCAACCCGTCACCCGGTCAGTGGCCGACACCAGGGCCGACGTCGATCACCAGTGGAGCGTGGTCGGAGGGGCGTTCCGCAGTGCGGGCCGGGCGATCCACCCAGCACGCCTCGATCCGGGGCCACAGTGGTTCCGACACCAGGGCCAGGTCGAGGCGCAGGCCCCGATCGCCGAGGCGGCCGGCAACCGGTTCGGGCCCGGGATCGGCCACCACCTGTTGCCGGTAGTTCCACCAGGTGAACTCGGGAGTGTCAGGGTGCAGGGTGCGGGCGGCGTCGACGAAGCCGGCGTCCAGCAGGGCGGCCACGCCCGCCCGCTCCGGGGGCGAGGCGTGGGTTTTGCGTCGAAACCGGCGGGGGTCGTAGATGTCCTGATCGGCCGGGGCCACGTTGAAGTCGCCGCAGACGACCGTTGAGGAGCCGGCCCACCGGCCGACCATGGCCTCGCACCGAAGCCGCTCCAGCCACACCAGCTTGTACAGGTAATGGGGGTCGTCCAGCGCCCGACCGTTGGGCACATACACCGTGGCCACCCGGATCGGGTCCTCGG
>JAHEJM010000128.1 GCA_024638815.1 Acidimicrobiales bacterium
AACGATCAGGTCAACGAGCCCAAAGCCCAAGGCAAACACGTCACCACCAGAGTCCCCTCCCAAGGCCACGCTACGTGACCACCAACCGAAACACGGAAGGCACCGTCAGTAATACAAGGGCTTTTGTGGTGGCGGGGGCAGGATTTGAACCTGCGACCTTCGGGTTATGAGCCCGACGATCCAACCGAGCCGACCCCGGTCCAAGCGGAACCGTTGGCACCACCGCCCAGGTAGACCGATGGCACAGGCCATGCCAACATCAGCTGTGTTAGTGTGAGCACCAGATCGCCCCCAGCGAGGTGCAATGAGCGAGATCACCGCGGCCCATCCAAGCTCCGTCTCACCCCCGGCCGACGGACACCCGTCGGGCGATGATCGCTTCGAACTCATCGACAAGCACCTCAGACGGGTCCACTACGCCCAGGACCAGCTGATCGAGACCCTGCACGTGGCCCAGGACGTGTTCGGCTATCTGTCCGAGGACCTGTTGTTGTACGTGGCCCATGCCCTCCGCCTGCCGCCGAGCATGGTCTATGGCGTGGCCACGTTCTACCAGCTGTTCACCTTCGAGCCGCCGGGCGAGCACTCGTGCACGGTGTGCACCGGCACCGCCTGCTTCGTCAAGGGGGCCGACGACATCGTGGCCGGAGTGGCCGAGGCCCACCGGGTGTCGGTGGGTCAGACCTCCGACGACGGGCGGCTGACCCTGAAGACCGCCCGCTGTCTCGGCTCGTGCGGGCTGGCCCCGGTTGTGGTCCTCGACGGCGAGGTGCTCGGCCACCAGGACATCGATTCGGTCCTCGGCAAGGTGGCCGCCGCCGTGCGAGGTGGAAGCTGATGGCCACACCGATCGATCTCCACGAAGTCGCCGAACGGGAACGCGAAGCCCGGTTCCGCACACCGTGGCGAACCAAAGTGTGCAACTCCACGGCCTGCGCATCGGCCGGTTCCGGCGCCGTGCTGGGGGCCATGCGCAATCTCGTCGACGAGGAGATGGCGCTCGACGTCACCGTCGTCCCCACCGGCTGCATGGGCCTTTGCAGCGCCGGCCCCATGGTCCGGGTGCTGCGCCGCGGCGGGGGCGAGCACGCCTACGGGCGGGTCGACTCCGAGGTTGCCGTTCAGGTGTTGCGCAGCCACGTCGAACACGACCAACCGGTGGCCGACCACGAACTCGACGACGAGATGCCGTTCTTCGCCCGTCAGGAGCGGATCGTGCTGGCCAACGGCGGGATCATCGACCCCGACCGGATCGAATCCTATGTCGCCCACGGCGGCTATTCGGCCCTGGAGAAGGCACTCACCACCATGACCCCGGCCGAGGTGCTGGAGCAGATCCGGCTCTCCCGGATCCGGGGTCGGGGTGGAGCCGGCTACCCGGCGGCCAACAAATGGTCGCTGCTGGCCGCCGCCGACGGAGACACCAAGTACGTGGTGGCCAACGGCGACGAGGGTGATCCCGGCGCCTACATGGACCGCACCATCATGGAGGACGACCCCCACCGACTGCTCGAGGGACTCTCCCTGGCCGCCTACGCCACTGGGGCCGGCCACGCCTACATCTATGTCAGGGCCGAGTATCCCCGTGCGGTGGAACGCCTCGACCGGGCCATCCGAGTGGCCCGCCGGAACCGGCTGCTGGGTCGCAGGATCCTCGACACCGATTTCGATCTGACCATCGAGGTCCGCATCGGCGCCGGCGCCTTCGTGTGCGGTGAGGAGACGGCCCTGATGGCCTCCATCGAGGGCCGTCGGGGTACACCCCGGCTTCGTCCCCCGTACCCGACCGAACACGGGTTGTGGGGGCACCCGACCATGATCAACAACGTGGAGACACTGGCAAACATTCCGGCCATCGTGGGCCGGGGCGGCGAGTGGTTCGCCTCCATCGGCACCCCGGACTCCACCGGGACCAAGGTCTTCGCCCTGGCCGGCGACATCGTCAACACCGGTCTGATCGAGGTCCCGATGGGAACCACACTGCGCGACATCGTCGAGGAGATCGGGGGCGGCATCGCCGGCGGGCGGCCGTTCAAGGCGGCCCAGACCGGCGGCCCCTCGGGTGGCTGCATCCCGGCCGAGTACCTCGACACCCCGGTCGACTACGACAGCCTGCGAGAGCTGGGCTCGATCATGGGTTCCGGTGGGCTGATCGTCATGGACGACCGGCAACGCATGCCCGATGTGGCCAAGTTCTTCATGGAGTTCTCGATGGACGAGAGCTGCGGCAAGTGCACCCCGTGCCGGGCCGGCACCGTGCAGATGCACCACCTGTTGGACAAGATCACGTCCGGCACCGGCAGCTACCGGGACGTCCGTGATCTGGAGAACCTGTGCGCCGTGGTCCGGGACACGAGCCTGTGTGGACTGGGCCAGTCGGCCCCCAACCCGGTGCTCAGCACCCTCCACTATTTCAAATCCGAGTACGACGAGCTGATCGGGGTCGATGATGCGTGAACGGCGACGGACGCTGACCGTGAGCTTCGACGGGGTCGAGGTCGACGCCTACGTCGGCGAATCGGTGCTCCAGTGCGCCCGCCGCCACCAGGTCGACATCCCGTCGCTGTGCTTCCTCGAAGGACTGTCGGTCTACGGCGGCTGCCGGGTCTGTGTGATCGAGGTGGCCGAGGATCTCCGGCTCCGCCCCGCCTGTGCCACTACCGTTGCCGCCGACATGGAGGTCAGCACCGACTCGCCCCGGCTGAAGGCCTACCGCAAGGCCATCGTCGAGCTGCTGTTCGCCGAGGGCAACCATGTGTGTGCCGTGTGTGTCTCCAACGGCAACTGCGAGCTGCAGGACGTGGCGGTACATGTCGGCATGGATCATGTGCGCTACGACCAGCGTTCACCGATGCGGGCGATCGACGCCAGCCACCCCAAGTATCTGTTCGACCCCAACCGCTGCATCCTGTGCACCCGCTGTGTCCGGGTCTGCGACGAGATCGAGGGGGCCCACGTGTGGGATGTCGGCAGCCGGGGCCAGCAGGCGGTGCTGACCACCGACCTCAACCAGCCGTGGGGCACATCGACCTCGTGCACCTGGTGCGGCAAGTGCGTGGCCGTCTGCCCAACCGGTTCCCTCAGCTACCAGGGCACGGCGGTGGGCGAGATGCACCACGATCCGAAAATGATCGTGCGCCTGGCCGCCGCCCGCCGCGGCGAGTGGATCGACCCGGAGGAGTACCGATGACGGCGTCGAAGGACCCCGAGGTGGCCCGGCCCCGAATCGCCACGGTGTGGCTGGGAGGGTGTTCGGGTTGCCACATGTCGTTTCTCGACACCGACGAGTGGCTGTTCGAACTGGCGGCCCGGGCCGACATCGTCTACTCCCCCATCGCCGATGTCAAGGCCTTCCCCGACGACGTCGACGTCTGCCTGGTCGAGGGGGCGGTGGCCAACGCCGACAACCTGGAGCTGGCCCACGAGCTACGGGCCAAGTCGAAGCTGGTCGTCTCGTTCGGGGACTGTGCCGTCTCCGGCAACGTGACCGCCATGCGCAACCCGCTGGGCGACCCCCGGGCCATCCTCGAGCACGTCTACGTCGAGGCTCCCGACCGCGACGGGGTCGTACCCGGCGAGGCCGGTATCGTGCCGGAGCTGCTGCCTCGGGTCCAGCCCCTGCACCGGGTGATCGATGTCGACGTCTTCCTGCCGGGCTGCCCACCACCGGCCGAACGGATCGTGGCCGCAGTGGAGGCCCTGCTGGCCGGTGAGCGTCCGAAACGGTCGGGGGAGTCGATCCGGTGGGGATGACGGGAGCGCGACGATGACGACCATCAAGATCGATCCGGTGACCCGCATCGAGGGTCACGCCAAGATCACTCTCGGCCTGGGCGACGACGGCACACTGGAATCGGCCCGGTTCCACGTCACCGAGTTTCGCGGCTTCGAGGCGTTCTGCCGGGGCCGGCCGGTGTGGGAGATGCCCAGCCTGACCGCCCGGACCTGCGGGATTTGCCCCGTCAGTCATCTGCTGGCGTCGGCCAAGGCCGGCGATGCCGTGATGGGGGTGCGCATCCCATCGACGGCGGTCATGCTCCGCCGGGTGGTCAACCTGGGCCAGATCATCCAGAGCCACGCTTTGAGCTTCTTCCACCTCAGCTCGCCCGACCTGCTGCTTGGCTGGGACGCCGATCCGGCGGCCCGCAACATCTTCGGGTTGATGGCCGAGGAACCGGAGTTGGCCCGGCGGGGCATTCGGCTGCGAAGCTTCGGGCAGTCGGTGATCGAGGAGATCGCCGGGCGCAAGGTGCACGCCCCCGGCATCGTGCCCGGTGGCATCGCCCACCCGATGACGGCCGAGACCCGGGCCATGCTCCGGGCCGGGCTGGAGGAGGCGCACGCCACTGCGGCCGGCACGCTGTCGATGTTCGTGGAGATGCTCGGTCGGTTCGAGCGTGAGATCGGGGCGTTCGGCAACTTCCCAAGCCTGCACCTGGGGCTGGCCAACGACGCCGGCACCTGGGAACACTACGACGGCCACCTCCGGTTCGTCGACGGCGCCGGCGAGGTGGTGGCCGACCACATCGAGCCCTGGAAGTACCGGGACTGGATCGGCGAGTCGGCCCGGGTCGACTCCTACCTCAAGTCCCCCTACTTCAAGCCCCTGGTCGACGACGACGACCAGGTCATGGCCGGTGTGTACCGGGTCGGCCCTCTGGCCCGACTCAACGTGTGCACCACCATGGGAGCTCCATTGGCCGATGAGGCATTGGCCGTCTACCGGGAGCGGGCCGGCGGTACGGCCAATTCATCGTTCTTCTACCATTGGGCCCGCCTGATCGAGATCCTGGCCGCCACCGAGCTGATGGGTGGGTTCCTGGCCGACGACGCCATCGAGCACGACCTGGTGCGATCCACCGCCGGTATCAACCACCGTCACGCCGTGGGGGTGTCGGAGGCGCCCCGGGGCACGCTGTTCCACGAGTACCGGGTGGACGGGCACGGCCTGCTGGAGGACGTCAACATGATCATCGCCACCGGTCAGAACAACCTGGGGATGAACGAGACGATCCGCCAGATCGCCGCCGAGTGGATCGACGGCCCCGACATCCCCGAGCCGGTCCTCAACCGGATCGAGGCCGGGATCCGAGCCTACGACCCGTGCCTGAGCTGCTCGACCCACGCCCTGGGACGAATGCCGCTGGACGTCGAACTGGTCGACGGCGGGGGCACCGTGGTGGCCCGGCGCCGGCGCGGCTGAGTTGGGTACAGGGAACATCGACCTGCTCGTCATCGGCTACGGCAATGAGTTGAGGGGCGATGACGCGGCCGGCCGGGTGGTGGCCGACCGGATCGACGAATTGGGCCTACCGGGGGTGATGGTGCGATCGGTGACTCAGCTCGTGCCCGAGCTGACCGTCGACCTGACCGCCGCCGACCGGGTGGTGTTCGTCGACGCCGACGTAACCGTGTCGTCGCTCGTCCCTCGTCGCATCGAAACCGACCGTGGCGCCGACGACTCGGACCGTTCCGGTCGGTCCGGTGCCATGACTCACCACACCACACCCGAATCGCTGCTCGGGCTGGCCCTCGCCGTCGGCTCACGGGTTCCGTCGCTGGTTGAACAACTCTCGATCCCGGCAACCGGGTTCGATTTCGGCGCGCCGATATCGGCCAAGACGGCAGCCACCGTGGAGGAAGCCGTCGAACTCATCTTGGCACGAGCCTCGGGACCCAAAAATGGAGATCCACAGGGCGACTCCGGACACCCGGATTGGGTTTCGGGATGAGTTGCCACGTTCGCCGGAAGCCGGTGTCGTGGGTCTTCGTCCCCGAGTTTCGCCCCGTGGATCTCTTAAGGACATAAGTGTTACATCTGCGGGCAATTCGGTCAAGGGACAAAAGTCCCAGTGGCCGGCGCCCTGAACCATGGCCACGGCCGGCCATCCGTGGCTGCGTGTGCCGTCAGGGCGTGGCGCGACGATCGGCTGCGCAGGGCAGTCCCAACTCGCCGATTACCGGGGATTGACGGGCCGCACACTCGAGACCGTTGACGTGACCTTGGGAGCTCCCCCCGACGGCACCGGAATGGCCCGGGCTGTCGATGGGATGGGCCGAGGCGGGGCCGGCCACCAACGTCAGGCTGAGCCCTGCGGTCAGCGTGGCCGCGATCAGTTTCCTCTTCATCATTTGACCTCCATTGTTGATTCCAGTCATTGATGGTTGTCGTGTACTACACCTCTTTCGCCACGAGCGGTTCAATCGTCGTGCCGGACCGACGTCGGTCACAGGTGGGCGATGGCATGTCTCGAGCCGACGATTGAACCAATCCGGAGCGCAATGGCGTACGAGAGGGCGAACCTCGATGTCGAGAAGTGGGAGATCCGCAATGAGAAGGATGTTGCTCGGAACCGTGTTGGCTTTGGCCCTGATCGCCGCCGGCTGTGGCGATGACGAGAGCGATGCCTCCGGTGGGGATGCAGCCGATCTGCGCCTGTCGTCGTCCGACCTGGGTGACATCCTGGTCGACGCCGACGGGAACACGCTCTATCTCTTCCTACCCGATGAGCAGGGCGACAGCGTGTGCTACGACGAGTGTGAGACCAACTGGCCGGTCGTGGGCGTACTGACCTCGGTCGACGATCGGGTCGACGCCGACCTGTTGGGCACGACCGAACGCACCAACGGTGACACTCAGGCCACCTACAACGACTGGCCGCTCTACTATTTCGCCGGAGATGCGGCTGCCGGCGACGTCAACGGCCAGGGTGTCAACGACGTCTGGTACGTGCTGGACGCCGCAGGCGACGCTGTCGGCGTCGGATGAGCTCGCCGTTCGAACGACGTGGCAGGCCGGGATTGGGCCGTGGCCACTGACGCCGAGGCACTGGCCCGTGCGCTCTACGAGTCGCACGGGTCGGCGCTCGAGGGGTGGGCGTACTCCCGATTCGCAGATCGACAGATGGCCGAGGAGGTCGTTCAGGAAACCGTGCTCGCCGCCTGGCGGAAGTACGACCAGTACGACCCGGTGCGGGGTAGCGAGCGGGCGTGGATGTTCGGTATCGCCCGGAATGTCGCAGCCACACGGCATCGCCGCAACGAGCGTCATCTTCGGGCCGTGTCGACCGAACCGGTGGTCGACACCGGCATCGACGATACCGAGCTGGCCCGCATCACGGAGCGTTCGCTCATCGCCGACGCCATTCGGTCGTTGTCGGCCGACCATCGGGACGTGGTGTCGGCCGCCTACTGGGAAGGGCTGTCGACGAAGGAGATCGCCGCCCGGTTCGGCATCCCCGACGGCACGGTCAAATCACGGCTGCACTATGCGTTGCGTCTGCTGCGCACCCACCTCCAAGAACGGGCGGTGTTGACATGACCCACGACCACGATCACTACGGTCAATGGGCGGCCGCCTATACCCTCGGCGCCCTCGACCCCGACGACCGCCGGGCGTTCGAAACCCACATGGCGACATGCTCCCTGTGCGCCGCCGAACTGGCGGCATTGGCTCCCCTGCCCGCACTGATCGCCAAGACCGATCCTGACGACGTCGGGCGGCACCCGTTGCCGGCCCAGGCCGCCGCCATCGCAGCCACCGCAAGGTACGAGGTGCGATCGATTCAGCGGCGTACCCGGTGGTGGCAGGCCGTTGCCGCCGGTGTCGCCGCGGCCTCGATCGCCGTGATCGCCACACTGGTCATCGATCGAGACGATGGGGTGGATCGACCACCGACCCAGGCGACCGCTGTGGTCAGGTCGACCGCAGGCACCACCAATGTGGCGGTGAGCCGCCGGGGCTGGGGCACCGAGATCACCCTCGACATCACCGGTCTACCGAACCGTGACGGCTACCAGCTCTGGACCGTCGACGACAGCGGTACCTGGGTCCACGCCGCGACCTGGTCGCCGACACCGACGGGCAACGTCCGCCTCACCGGGGCGAGCCGAACGCCCACCGACCAGATCGACCGAATCGTCATCACCTCGACCGAGCGCGACGATCAGCTGGTGGAGACGACGCCGTAGCCCGTCACCGGCCGGCATGACGCCACTCGTCGTTTGTTCAACTTCCCAGACGGGTACCTCGAGGTCATGACCGCACCTGATCTTACCGATACCCCTCTTGGCGAATTGCTCGACCTATCGGGCCAAGCCGCCGTGGTCACCGGCGGGGCCAGAGGATTGGGCAAGGGCATCGGCCGCCGGTTGGCCGAGGCCGGCGCCACCGTCTATCTGGCTGATGTCGATGGCGCCGCAGCCGAGGAGGCGGCGGCATCACTGTCGGGCCGTGTTCATTCGGTGGAGTTCGACGCCACCGACCACCAGGCCCACGAAGCCCTGGCCGACCGGGTGAGCAACGAGCAGGGCAGCCTGGACATCTGGGTCAACAATGCCGGCATCTACCCCTTCACCCCGTTCACCGAGATGACGGCCGAGGACTGGCACAAGGTGACGGCGCTCAACCTGGACGGCGTGTTCTACGGTTCCCGGGCCGCAGCCACCAGAATGGTCGACCAGGGCCGAGGTGTCATCGTCAACATGTCATCGACCGCAGGTTACGGGGCCGAGGGCGGCAACATCGCCCACTACACCGCGACCAAACACGCGGTGCGGGGCCTCACCAAGTCGCTGGCGTTCGAACTGGGCCCTCACGGGGTTCGGGCCATCGCCATCGCCCCCACCCTGATCGAGACCCCGGGGACCGTCAGCCAGAAGGCCGACATCTCCCAAGGTATGGGCGTCGACGATGCTCACGAGGCCGTCGGCCGGCAGATTCCGTTGCGCCGGATCGGCGTGCCCGACGATGTGGCCCGGGTTGTGCTGTTCGCCGTGTCCGGCCTGGCCGGCTTTGTCAGCGGCGACTGCGTGCTGGTGGACGGGGGCCTGCGCTCCCGGTGATCGATACCCACCCGGATCGGACGGGGCTGGGGCGGTAGCATCCATTCGTGGCCTCGGAGACCCACCCCGAAACGGTGATCCCGACCCCGGCGCTCGTCGTGCTGGTGGGAGCCTCGGGTGCGGGCAAGACCACGTGGGCCGAGGCCAACTTCAAAGCCGGTCAGGTCCTCTCGACCGACACCTTCCGGGCGTACTGCGGTGCCGGGCCCGACGATCGAACCGCCGGAACCGAAGCCTTCACCCTGCTCGACCACCTGATCACCATCCGGCTGGGCAAGGGGCTCACCACGGTCGTCGACACCCTGGGACTGGATGCCGACCGCCGAGCCTCCTATCGTGACGCAGCGGCGGAGGCCGGGCTGCCCTGCGTCGCCGTTGGTTTCGACACCGACGCCGAACTGTGCCGGGACCGAAACCGGAACAGCGCCACCCCCATCCCGAAGACCGTCCTCGACCGGCAGCTCCGGCAATGGCGGGCCACCCGGGGCGAGCTCGACCAGGAGGGTTTCGATCTGGTCATCGTCGACCCCGGCCCGTCCCGGCAGATCCCGCGCTTCATGGTTCCCACAACCGATGCCTCGTCGCCACCGTCGGCGCCGGTAACGATCCAACCGGATCGGCGGCTGACATTCGATCTGGCCATCGGTAGCTACGAGTTCGGACACGCCGACATCGGCTCGACCCTGGTGGAGATCGCCCGGGCGTCGGAGCGGGTCGGATTTCGGGCGCTGTGGGTCATGGATCACTTCCGGCAGGTGCCGCAGATCGGCCGGGCCTGGGAGCCGATGCTGGAGGCCTATACCACGCTGGCCTATCTGGCCGGTCACACCGAGCGGCTACGCCTGGGAACGCTGGTCACCGGCGTGGAGCATCGCAACGTCGGTCTGCTGGCCAAGATCGTGGCCACCCTCGATGTGCTGTCCGGCGGTCGTGCAGAGTGTGGCCTGGGCGCCGGCTGGTTCTCGGCCGAGCAGGCGGCCTACGGCTACCCCGTGAACTCCAACCGGATGCGTCTCGACACCCTGGAGGATGCACTGCAGGCTCTGCCGGTCCTGTGGGGTCCCGGCGGGAAATCCTTCGAGGGCAAGGTGTTCTCGATCCCCGAGGCCATGGCCTATCCCCGCCCGGTTCAGGACCCGGTTCCGATTCTGGTCGGCGGCGGTGGTGAGCGGCGCACGCTTCGGTTGGCCGCCCGCTACGGCCACGCCTGCAACGTGATGGGTCACGATCCGGCCGTGGTGGCCCACAAGATCGCAGTGGTGCGCCAACACTGCATCGACCTCGGACGGGATCCCGACGACCTCGTCGTCACCACGTTGAACCCGTTGGTCCATGCCACCTCGGGCCGGGACCTCGACGCACTCATCGAGAGCCTCCGGCCACCCACTCAGGCGGCCGAGGCGTTTGCCGCCGCCAACCAGGCGGCGACCACCGAGGAACACGTGGCCCGCTTCCGGCAATTGTCGGCGCTCGGAGTCGACCGGGTCTGCGTGTCGCTCGTCGGCAACACCGGACCGGAGCGGGTGGAGTCTTTCGCCCCCGTGATCGATGCCTTCAGGTGACCGGCAATCACGTCCGGCTCTCACCGGGGTCGGCACGATCGCCCAACTCGGCGATCAGGAAGTGCTCGATCTCGGACTCGGCCGGCCGGAACACCGGCCTTAGCCGAGGATCCCGGGAAGCGCCATGAGGAGGGCGAAGCTGGTCTCGTTGCCGACCAGGCCGGCCTGCATCCGGTTCATCATGTAGGCCATCGTCACCCGGTTGTCGAGATCGTTGAGCACGATCGAACCGCCCCAACCACCCCAGTGGCAGACCCGACCCCAGCCCAGCCCCATCGGATCGTTGGGCCCGGGGACGGCATAACCAAGCCCGTACCGAATCGGCAATCCCAGCACCAGGTCGATGCCGTCGTATTGGACCTCGAAGATCCGATCCAGGGTGTCGGCCGAGAGCAGGTCGACCGCCACCCCGTCGGTGTTGTGGGCGACGCCGCCATTGGTGACTGCGGCTTGGATGGCGGCGACCGAGCGAGCGTTGCCGTGGCCGTTGGCAGCCCCGATGGTGGCGGCCCGCCAGCGGTCGGTATGAGCGATGTCGGCCTCCACCGCAGGGCCGGCGAAGGTCTTGATGGCCACGCTTTCAGGGTCGAGGTCCTCCGGGAGCGGTTGCGGAGGTGGCGGGATCACATCGGAGATCCGATGGTGGTTCTCCGGTGGGGAGCCGATGGTGAAATCTGCGTTCAGTGGGCCGGCGATCTCCTCGGCGAAGAACTGCTTCAGCCCCCGGCCGTCGATCCGGCGGATGACCTCACCGACCAGATGACCCTGGTTGAGGGCGTGATAGCCGGAGGCGGTGCCGGGTTCCCACCACGGCTCCTGGGCCGCCAGCATGGCCGTCGCCTTCTCGTCGTCGAGGATGTCGTCGATGGTGACCGGCTGGTCCCAGGCCGACACGCCCGACGTGTGGCCCATCAAGTGACGGATCCGGATGTCCTCCTTGCCCCCGGCTGCGAATTCGGGCCAGTAGTTGACCACGGTTTCATCGGGGTCGAGCAGGCCCCGATCAACCAGCAACAGGGCCGACAGTGTTGTCATGGTCTTGGTCGTCGACCAGACGTTGGTGATGGTGTCGGCCTCCCACGGTTTGCTCTTGGCCTCGTCGGCCCAGCCGCCCCATACGTCACACACCAGTTCGCCGTCGACCGCCACCGCCAGAGACGAGCCGAGGTCATAGCCGTTTTCGAGTTGGGCCTGGAAGATGTCGACCAGTGGCTGGAAGCGGTCGTCGGTGCGGCCTGAAATCTCGGCCATCGGAGTCCCCCTGTTCGTGATGCCGGTTGGTGAATCAGTCCGGAACGCCAACGCTACTACTACGCCCTGGTTG